>DASVLN010000691.1:0-10600 GCA_036384855.1 Burkholderiaceae bacterium
AGCGGCATGCGCGTGCGCTTGTGGCTGCCGCTGGCGGGCGCTGCCGCATGACGCTGCGCATCGCGATCGTCGACGACGAGGCCCCGGCGCGCGCGAAGCTGCGGCGCTATCTCGCGGCCGCGCCGGACGTGCACGTGGTCGGCGAGGCCGCCAGCGGGCGCGAGGCGCTCGGCTTGCTGGTGGAGCACCGGCCCGACGTCGTCTTCCTCGACGTGCGCATGCCCGACATGGACGGCTTCGCCGTGCTGCAGTCGCTCGGCGAGCCGCTGGCCATCGAGGTCGTCTTCGTCACGGCGCACGGCGACCATGCGCTGCAGGCGTTCGAGGTGCACGCGTTCGACTACCTGCTCAAGCCGGTGAGCCCCGAACGCTTCGACCGCCTGCTGCGGCGCCTGCGCGAGCGCCTGGTGGCGCGCGCCGACGCGGCAGGCCGCGTCGACCGCCTGCTCGCCGAGCTGCCCGCGACGGCGCATCCCGCCGAGTCGCATGCGGAGCACCTGCTGGTCGAGGCCGACGGCCGCGGCGAGCTGCTGCCGGTCGACGGCATCGTGCAGGTCGAGGCCGACCGCAACTACCTCGTCGTGCACGCCACGGACGGCCGCCGCTTCCGCCTGCGCGGCACGGTGGAGCGGATACAGGCGCGGCTCGACCCGGCGCGCTTCGCCCGCGTGAACCGGTCGACGCTGGTGCGCCTGGCCGCGGTCCGCGAGGTGCGGCCGTGGCCGGACGGCGAGTACCGGCTGCTGCTCGAGGACGGCGGGCGCGTCACCTGGACGAAACGCTACCTCGAGCAGGCCGCCGCGCGGCTGCTGCTGCGGCTCTGAGGCGCGCGCCGCGTTCGTCCCCGCGCGGCAGGCGTTCGTCCCAGGATCGCCGGCGCTGGCGTGCGCGGCCGGCATCATGCGGGCCATCGCGACACGCGCATCGACAAGAGGTTTTCGTGGACAGGAGAGATCTGCTCAAGGCGGCGCTGGCCGCGCCCTTCGCCACCGGGTTCGCACCGGCCTGCGCCGCGGACGAAGCCTCCGCGACGGCGGCGGGGGCGGCGGCGGGCTGGTCGCGCGTGCGCCCCGGCGACGCCGCATGGCCGGGCCCGGACGCGTGGGACGCCCTCTCGCGCCGCGTCGGCGGGCGGCTGGCGAAGCTCGCGTCGCCCTTCGCCGGCTGCGGCGGGGCCGACGCCGGCACGGCCTGCGGCGACGCGGCGCGCGCGGCGGCCAACCCGTTCTGGATCGGCGACCAGCCCGCGCTCACCCAGGCGGGCGGCTGGGCCGACGCCTGGCTCTCGCAGCCGAGCGCCTGGGGCGTCGCCGCCGCGAACGCCGCCGACGTCGCTGCCGCCGTGGACTTCGCGCGCGAGCACCGGCTGCGCCTGGTCGTCAAGGGCGGCGGCCATGGCTACCAGGGCGTGTCGTCGGCGCCCGATTCGCTGCTCGTGTGGACGCGCCACATGAACGCGGTGACGCTGCACGACGCCTTCGTCGCCCGCGGCTGCGACGCCGCGCCGCAGCCGGCCGTCAGCCTCGGCGCCGGCGCGATGTGGATCGACGCCTACGACGCGGTCACCACCCGCGCCGGCCGCTACGTGCAGGGCGGCGGCTGCACCACGGTCGGCGTCGCGGGCCTCGTGCAGAGCGGCGGCTTCGGCAGCTTCTCCAAGCGCTTCGGCACCGCCGCGGCGGGCCTGCTGGAGGCCGAGGTCGTGACCGCCGACGGCCAGGTGCGCGTCGTCAACGCCTGCAGCCATCCCGACCTGTTCTGGGCGCTCAAGGGCGGCGGCGGCGGCAGCTTCGGCGTCGTGACCCGGGTCACGCTGCGCACGCACGAGCTGCCGGAGACCTTCGGTGCCGTGCGCGGCACGATACGGGCGAAGGACGACACCGCGTTCCGCGCGCTGCTGGCGCGGGTCGTCGACTTCCACGCCGACGTCCTGCACAACCCGCACTGGGGCGAGCAGATCGGCCTGCGCACGGACAACAGCCTGCACTTCGCGCTCGCGTTCCAGGGCCTGACGCAGGCCCAGGCCGAGGAGGCCTGGCGGCCGCTGTGCGAGTGGCTCTCCGCGTACGCGGATGCCCTGGAGGTCGTCGAGCCGATCGGGATCCACGCCCTGCCCCCGCGCCGCTACTGGGACGCCGCGTTCTGGCGCCGCGTCGCGCCCGGCGTCATGGTTTGCGACGACCGCCCCGGCGCGCCCCCGCACCATGCCGAGTGGGCCGGCGACCGCAAGCAGGCCGGCATGTTCCTGCACGGCTACGAGTCGGCCTGGCTGCCCGCGCGGCTGCTGGCGCACGAGGAGCGCCCGCGCCTGGTCGACGCCCTGTTCGCCGCGACGCGCCACTTCGAGGTCGGCCTGCACTTCAACAAGGGCCTGGCCGGCGCCGCGGACGCCGAGATCGCCGCCGCGCGCGACACCGCCACCAATCCCGCGGTGCTGGACGCCTTCGCGCTCGCGATCATCGCGACGGCGGGGTCGTCGGCCTGGCCCGGCGTCGCGCCCCAGGCGCCCGACCTGGCCGAGGCCCGCCGCCACCGCGCCGCCATCGGCCTCGCGATGACCGAACTGAAGAAGGCGGCGCCCGGCGCGGGCTCCTACGTCTCCGAGAGCGACTACTTCCTGCGCGACTGGCCGACCGCGTTCTGGGGTGCGAACCACGCGCGCCTCGCGGCCGTGAAGCAACGCTACGACCCGCAGGGCCTGTTCTTCGTGCGGCACGGCGTGGGCAGCGAGGCGTGGAGCGACGACGGCTTCACGCGGATCGCCGCGTCGCAGCCGCAGGCCTGAGCCTCGCCAAGCGTCTCGGCCCCGCAAGGGGCAAGAAAAAAGCACCCGCCGCTCGCGCGCCGGGTGCTTGTTTCATTACCAGATCTGGTGGGCCCTGAGTGACTCGAACACTCGACCAACGGATTAAGAGTCCGCTGCTCTACCAACTGAGCTAAGAGCCCGAAATCTTCGATTTCTTCTTCTTCGAATTCGACTTGCAGTCGTCAAACTGCAAGCCTTGCATTCTACTTCGCTTCCGAAACGACTCGCAAGCAAAACCCGCGTTCTCGCTCGGAAAACCTTCCGGCGAACAAGCCCCGGGAGGTGGTGGGTTGTACAGGACTTGAACCTGTGACCAACGGATTAAAAGTCCGCTGCTCTACCGACTGAGCTAACAACCCGTTTCCGGCAGAGCCATAAATGTTAGCATGCCTGCCCGCTGTCGCGCAAGGCCGTCGATGGCCTGAGCGTCACGGCGGACCGGGTCGACGGCCTTCGCCGCGATCAGCTGGGCGATGACCTCGCCCGCCGCCGCCAGGCCGAAGGTGGCCGTGACGGTCACCGTCGACCCGTAGCCGTGGCAGTTGAGCGAGTTGTCGCGCCGGACCGCGGACGGATCGACGTCGCACGCGGCGTCCTCGTCGTCGACCGCGGGTGGGGCGACGCTCTCGCGCGAGAACACGCAGCGCACCCCCATGCGTCCGCTGCGCGGCGCGCCGTGGCGGGCGCGCAGGCGCTGGCGCAGGCCGGCCAGCAGCGGGTCGTGCGTCGTGGCGTGGAGGTCGTCGATCTCCACCTTCTCCGCGCGCTGCTTGCCCCCCGCCGCGCCACAGGTGACGAACGGCATGCACGTGCGGCGCGCCCAGTCGGCCAGCATCAGCTTGGCGCGGCTCTGGTCGCAGGCGTCGATGACCGCGTCGACCTCGACCGGCAGCAGGCCGGGCCAGTTGGTCTCGTCGGCGAACTCCTCGACGCCGTGCACGCGGCAGCCGGGATGGATGTCGGCGATGCGCCGGGCCAGCGCCTCGGCCTTGGACATGCCGATCGTCGCGCCGACGGCCTGCACCTGGCGATTGACGTTGGACTCCGCGACATGGTCGAGGTCGACCAGCACCAGCTGCGCGACGCCGCTGCGCGCGAGCGCCTCGACCGCCCACGAGCCGACGCCGCCCAGGCCCACGACCGCCACCCGCGCGGCGCGCACACGCGCGTACCCCGCCGCGCCGTACAGGCGCTTCAGGCCGCCGAAGCGGCGTTCCAGGTCGGCCTCGAGCGGGAAGTCGTCGACGACCGGCCCGGTCGCCGACGATGCGGCAGCGGTGGACGACACCGGTGTCCCGCGCCGCCTACCTCAGCGCCGAGAGCCGCTCGCGACCCGCCTGCGCCGCTTCCGACTTCGGGTAGGTCTTGACCAGCTCGTCGAGCGTCCGGCGGGCACCCTTGAGATCCTTCAGCTCGATCTGGCAGTTCGCGATCGCGAGCTCGGCCTCCGCGGCGCGCGGGTGGTCGGGCGCGCCGGCGATGAAGGCTTTGAAGGTGGCGATGGCGCCCTTGAAATCGCGTGCGCCGTACTGCGCGTTGCCGAGCCAGTAGCGCGCCGCGTCCGCGTAGCCGCTGGCCGGCCAGCGGCGCAGGAAGCCCTGCAGCGCGGCCTGGGCGCCGGGGAAGTCGCCGTTGCGCAGCGTGGTGGTCGCGCTGTCGTAGGCGGCGATCTCGTCGGGGTCGGCCGTGAACTGCTTGCCGTCGAGCGTGACCTGCTGCGGCTCGACCTTCTTCAGCCGGTCGTCCACGCCCTGGACGATGTCCTTCTGGTGCTTCTGGAGATCGGCGACGTCGCGCGCCAGCTGCTCGTTGGAGCCGCGCAGCTGGGCGATCTGCTGCTTGAGCTGCTCGTTCTGGTTGGTCAGGTCGAGCAGCGCGTTCTGCAGTTGCTGCAGCGTCTGCGCGTTCTGGCCGTCGTGCGACTTCAGCGTGTCCTCGAGCTGCGAGACGCGCGCCCGCAGGTCGAGGATGGCCTTGCGGGCCTCGTCGTCGTCGAACAGGCCGGCATGCGCGCTCGCGCCGCACAGCGCGAGGGCCGCGGCGGCGCACGCGGTGCGCACCGCGCGCGGCCATCCACCCGCGGGCGCGCGGGCGACGTGGGCACGAAGCGCGGTCCGCATCACTTGCTGCGCAGCTCGACGCGGCGGTTCTTCGCCCACGCGGCCTCGTCATGGCCCTCGACGGCCGGGCGCTCCTTGCCGTAGCTGACGGCCTCGAGCTGGCTGTCGCCGGCGCCCAGGAGCTTCATCTGGCTGACCACCGCCTCGGCGCGCTTCTGGCCGAGGGCGAGGTTGTATTCGCTGCTGCCGCGCTCGTCGGTGTGGCCCTCGGCGACTTCCTTCTTCGTGCTGTCGGCCTTCAGCAGGGCGGCGTGGGCCTCGATGATCGGGCGGTACTCGTCCTTGATCGCGAAGCTGTCGAAGTCGAAGTAGATGACGCGGTCGAGGTTGGCGGCGGAGATCGCGGGCTTGTTGGCCGTGTTGTCGATCGGCGTGACCTGGCTCTGGGGCGCCGGCGTCGTCGTCGTGGACGTGGTGGTCTGCGCGGTCTCGACCGGCGCCTTCTTCTCGTTGAGCTTGGTGCCCGACGCGCAGCCGCCCAGCAGCGCGGCGACGGACAGCGCGGCGACCAGGGACAGGGATTTGTTCGACTTCATCAGGATTCTCCTTCCAGCACTATGAAAAAGCCGGGCGGCGGCGCTGCTGCGCGCTCCGGCACTTGCCCGAGATCAGCGGCCGTACGGCCCCCATACCGGTTCGCGATATTCGGTGGCCGCATCGCCAAGCACCGTCTTGAAGTGCCCGTCGGTCGTGGTCCTGATCAGCGCGTCGCGGCCGTCCACCTTCGTCGAATACACCAGGAAGCGCGAGTTCGGCGCGAAGCTGGGATTCATGTCGTAGGAGGTGTCGGTGATGCCGCGGCTCGAGCCGCTGGCCAGATCCATCACCATCAGCTTGAACGCGCCGCTCTGGCGCGCGACGTAGGCGAGCATCTTGCCATCCGGGCTCGGCGCGGGGCTGACGTTGTAGTTGCCGTCGAAGGTCACGCGCTCGGCGTTGCCGCCGGAGATCGACTGGCGGTAGATCTGCGGGCCGCCTCCGCGGTCGCTCACGAAGAAGATGCTGCGCCCGTCGGGGGTGAAGTGCGCTTCCGTGTCGATCGCCGTGCTCTGGGTGATGCGCACCGGGTTGCTGCCGTCGCGGTTGATCAGGAAGACGTGGGAGCCGCCCTCCTTGGACAGCGTGACGGTGAGCTTGGAGCCGTCCGGCGAGAACGAGGGCGAGCTGTTGGAGCCGCGGAAGCTCGCGAGCACCCGCTGCGCGCCCGAGGACAGGTTCTGGATGTAGAGCACCGCCTTGCGCTGCTCGAACGAGACGTACGCCAGCTCCTTGCCGTTCGGCGACCAGGCCGGCGAGATGATGGGCTCGCGGCTGATCAGCACCGGCTTCTTGTCCTCGCCGTCGGCATCGGTCGCGAACAGCGTGTACTTGCCGCCCGCGTGCGTGACGAAGGCGATGCGCGTGGAGAAGACGCCGCGGTCGCCGGTGAGCTTCTCGTAGATCTTGTCGGAGACGTGGTGGGCCGCGAGGCGCAGGTCGGCGAGCGGCACGGGCTCGGACTGGCCGCCCTGGTCGGCGCCCTTGACGACGTCCCAGAGCCGGAAGCGCACGTCGATCGTGCCGTCGGCCAGGCGGGTGGCGGAGCCGGAAGCCACCGCGTCCGCACCGCGCGCGCGCAGGGCGTTGTAGTCGGGCGAGCCGTTCTCGTCGGCCGGCGTCGGGCCGTCGACGATCTTGAACATCCCGCAATTGGCGAGGTCGGCGCGGACGATCGCCGACAGCTGCTGGGGCAGGACGTCCTCGCCCCGGAAGCGTCCGATCGCGATCGGGATCTGGGTGGCGCCGACGCCGGAGATGTCGACCCGGAACTGGGCGAGGGCCGGCAGTGCCGGCGCGGCGAGCGAGGCGCCGAGGGCGCGCAGGGCATGTCTTCTAGGCCACATGGCGATGCAGGAGTCCTGTCGGGCAGAAAGGTTCCGGAGAAATTGTCCGCTCAACTCGGCGGTACGCGGGCAGGCGGGATTGTAGGCAGCAAGACGGATGCCTGCTGTAGGCGAACCGGCCGTCCTTGCGGCGATCCGGCGTCCGGGGGCCCGGCGCGCGCGCAGATAATGCGCGGCTGGACTCCCCGCGACGGCGCCGCCCCGCCCCTCCTGCCCGATGCTGACCCTGAAGCAGCGCCTCGTGCGCCTGTTGCCCTACTTCCGCCACAGCCGGCTCGCCCTCGGCCTGGCGGGCGTCGCGATGATCGTCAACGCCGTCACCCAGCCGCTGGTGGCCAAGTTGCTGCAGCTCATCATCGACCGTGGCTTCAACGGCGGCATCCCGCTGTGGGAGATCCCGACGGCGATCGTGGGGCTCTTCGTCGTGCGCGGCACCTCGGGCTGGGTCGCCAACTACGGGCTGACGCTCGCCGCGCAGAACGCCGTGCTCGCGATGCGCACGGCGATGTTCTCGCACCTCATGCGCGCCGCGCCGGCCCTGTTCGGGCGCAGCACCGCGTCGAGCCTGACCAACGCGGTCGTCTACGAGATCCAGAACGGCGCGAGCCAGCTGGTGGGCACCGTCAACACGCTGCTGGCCGACTCGCTGATGGCCGTCGGCTTCTTCGTCTACCTGCTGATCCTGGACTGGCGGCTCACGCTGTTCGCGACCTTCATGTTCCCGGCCACCGGCTACGCGGTGCGCATCGTCGGCAAGCGTCTTCGGCGGCTGACGGCCCAGGGGCAGACAGCGACCGACGAGCTCGCCTACGTCGTCGAGGAGAACGTGCTCGCGTGGCGCATCGTGCGCCTGCACGCCGCAGCCGATCACGAGCGCACCCGCTTCGGCACCCAGGCGAGCCGCCTGCGCCGGCTGTCGATCAAGCAGTCGATCGCCGGCGCGGTGATGGATCCGATCACCCAGCTGCTCGCGTCGCTGTCGCTGTCGGCCGTGCTGCTGATGGCGGTGCACCAGGGCTCGGGACATCGCACGGCGGGCGAGTTCATGGCCTTCATCACCTGCTGGCTGGGCCTGATCCAGCCGATCAAGCACCTGTCCGACGTGATGACGCCGCTCACCCGCGGCACGGCGCAGATGGAGCGCGGCATCGAGATCATCGAGTCGGTGCCGGCGGAGGTCGGCGGCAGCCTCGCGCCCGCGCGCGTGCGGGGCGACATCGAGTTCCGCGGCGTCGGCCTGCGCTATCCCGCCATCGCCCCCCCCGACGCCGACGATGCCGCCGCCGCGGCCATCGAGTCCGACCGCCGCCCCGCGCTGTCGGCGGTGTCGCTGGCGATCCGCGCGGGCGAGACCGTCGCCTTCGTCGGCCCCTCGGGCGCCGGCAAGACCTCGCTCGTCAACCTGCTGCCGCGATTCCTGGAGCCCACCGAGGGCGAGATCGTCCTCGACGGCACGCCGCTGCGCGACTACGACGTGCAGGCGCTGCGCCGCCAGTTCGCGCTCGTGAGCCAGGACGTCGTGCTGTTCAACGACACCGTCGCCGCCAACGTGGCGCTGGGCGAGTCGGTCGACGCGGCCAAGGTGCGCAGCGCGCTGGCCGGCGCCAACCTGCTCGATTTCGTCGAGGCGATGCCCGGCGGCATCGAGGCGACGATCGGCCACAACGGCACCCAGCTCTCCGGCGGCCAGCGCCAGCGCCTGGCGATCGCCCGCGCGATCTACAAGGACGCGCCGATCCTGATCCTCGACGAGGCGACGTCCGCGCTCGACTCGGAGTCCGAGCGCGCCGTCCAGGCCGCCCTCGAGGTGCTCATGAAGGGCCGCACCACGCTGGTCATCGCCCACCGCCTGTCGACCATCGAGCACGCCGACCGCGTCGTCGCGATGGAACACGGCACCATCGCCGAGGAAGGGCCGCACGCGCGGCTGCTCGCCGAGGGAGGGCTGTATGCGCGGCTGCATTCGATGCAGTTCCGCGGGGGGTGAGCGCCGCCTGCGCGCTCAGGCCCCCCGCATCGTCGGGATCTCCAGCATCACCTCGGTGCAGCCCGGCCGCGACGTGATCTTCAGCCGCCCGCCGAGCGCCTCGGCGCGGCGGCGCATGTTCTCGAGGCCGCGGCCGGTGCGCGTACCGGCGATGCCGCCGCCG
Source organism: Burkholderiaceae bacterium (assembly GCA_036384855.1). GTDB lineage: Bacteria > Pseudomonadota > Gammaproteobacteria > Burkholderiales > Burkholderiaceae_C > Scleromatobacter. The sequence goes on from DASVLN010000691.1 coordinate 8,960, forward strand.
TCGTCGGTGATGCGGATGCGGGCGACCTCGCCGGAGCCGGGCGTGCCGGAGAGGTCGGTGGCCACGGCGATGCGCTTCGCGCCCGCATGCTTGAGGCAGTTGGCGAAGGCCTCCTTCACGATGCGCAGGATGGACAGCACGCTGTGCGGCGTGAGCATCGGCAGCGGCGGCAGGTCGACGACGTTCCACTGCAGCTCGACGCCGCTGCGGCTCAGGCGATCCTGCAGCCGGTAGCGCAGCGTGCCCAGCACGGTGAGCAGGTCGTTCTCGACCGGCTCGAGCGAGTCGATGATCAGCTGCAGGTCCTCGATGCTCTCGCGCAGCACCGTCGCGACGCGGCCGTCCTCGGCGTGGCCGTCCTGCGCGTCCATGCTGCGCACGAGCGACAGCGCCAGCGTCAGCTGCGAGCCGATGCCGTCGTGCATCTCGCTCATGATGCGCGAGCGCTCGAGGGCCAGCGCCTCGTTGCGGCGCGCCTCGCCGAGCTGCTCGTAGTTGCGCTCCAGCTCCGCGGCCTTCGCGGCGACGCGCTGCTCCAGCACGGCGGCGAGTCGCTCGTAGGCGCCGAGCGACTCGGCGAAGCGCCGCATCAGCACCCACGCGACCACGACGAGGTAGACCGGCGCGCTGAAGTGCGCGAGGTAGATCCGGTCGGTCCAGCTGTGCTGCGAGAACAGCCACAGGTCGTAGCCGCTCAGCACGATCTGCAGGCTCGCCGCCAGGCCCAGCATCACGCCCTCGAGCCGGCTGTGGCGCAGGCCGTGGCGCACCAGCAGCCAGAAGAAGTACGGCGAGACCAGCAGCACGACGAGGTACCAGTCGTCGACGAGGCGTCCCGGCACCAGGTGCGTCCAGATGCCCGCGGTGCCGAGGACGAACCAGGCCCAGAACGCGGCCTCGAAGCGCGGCATGCGCCGGTCGCAGTAGCGCAGGACGAACATGAACATCAGCACCGCGCGCAGCACCTGGGCGCACTCGACGAAGTTCTCCCACGCGAGCGGCGGCAGCGGCGCGTACTGCGCGAAGTAGTCGAGGCTGATGGCCGTCCACGTGAACGAGGCGCAGGCGAACCAGAAGTACATCGCCTGCCCGCGCCGGTGGACCCAGACGGCCAGCATGAAGGCGCCCAGCGCGGCCGTCGTCGCGCCGAGGACGCGCACGAGCTCGTTCTGCCAGAAGCGGCGCGACTCCCAGACCCGGCGCAGGTGCGCCTCGTCGCCCAGGCGCACCGTCGCGAGCCAGCCGTTCTCCCAGGCGCAGATGCGCTGCTGGATCGCGAGCGTGTTGACGCCCGCGTGCAGCAGCCCCGGCGACAGCACGGCGAACTGGCCGCGGTTCCAGTTCAGCGGCAGCGGGTCGGCCATCGACCCGAAGGACTGCGCGTACGCGCCGTTGACGAACAGCCGCCCGGTGCGGTTGAACGCCGGCACGTACAGCGCCAGGCCGTGCGCCGGCACGGCGGGCAGCTCGAAGCGCAGTTCGTACCACGCGTCGCCCATGCCGGTGCGCTGCCGCGTGTGCCAGACCTTGGCGAGCGGCACGGTCGTCCACGCGCAATCGGGGACGGCGGCTGCGTCGAGCGGCGCGAGGCAGAAGCGCGCATGGTCGATGGTGATCTCGCCGTCGACGCCGGGCCGCGCC
>DASVLN010000692.1:0-4198 GCA_036384855.1 Burkholderiaceae bacterium
ATCCGCGCCGCGACCGGGCGGGCGACTCGGCGGCCGGTTCGCTCGCCGGCGGCGGCAAGTCCGGGCACGCCGGCGCACGGACCAGCAGGGAGCGCGCTGGCGCGACGGCTTTTGCTGAAAGGAGCGGTCACGCCGCATCGAGCCTCACCCGTGCCGCGGGCGTGGTCGACACCTCGAGCACCTCGCGGATGTGCGCGAGCGCGCGGCGGTTGCGTGCCGCGGTGATGGTCGCGACGGCGTCCTCCGGGATGACGAGCTCGAAGTCGCGCATGCGCGCGTCCGCGGCGGTGGCGGCAACACACTGGTCCGAGGTCACGCCGACGACGACCAGCCGCCGCACGCGCAGGTGATCGAGCAGCAGCTCCAGCGGCGTCGCGAAGAACGCGGAGTGCTTGGGCTTGAGGACGAAGTAGTCCTCGTCGCCGGGCTCCAGCATCTGCGCGATGCGGGCACCGCCGCCGGGCGATTCCAGCGCCTCGCGGACGACGAACTTGAAGTCCGATCGCCACTGCCCGCTGTTGTCGTTGGCGTAGATGACGGGCACATCGCGCTCGCGGCAGCGCATGCGCAGCGCGGCGATGGCCGGCGCGACGCGCAGCGCGTGGCGCAGCAGCGTCGCGCCGTCGGGATAGTCCCAGCGGCTGATCATGTCCAGGATCAGCAGCGCACTGCCGTTGGAGTGTTCGGCGACGATGCCGCGGCGTTGCGGGCGGCGTCTTGGCGAGGGAGCGGTCATGACCGGGGTCGAGCAACGACGATGCCGGCGGCGGGCCGGTGGCTTGCCGAAGGGCCCACCCTTCATCACCAGGGAGGCCCGGCCTTCCCGCAGCACCCCATGCCCGCCACTCGAAGCCGTCCGCCGCTCGACCACCCGCGCCCCGACGCTCGAAGCGCGCCTGCGCGCGCGCGTCCGACTTCCTCGCGGGCGCCGCGGCGCACGGGCGCCCGCACCTCGCCGCGATGAGGACGGCCGTCGGCGACGTGCGGGTCGGCCTCTCGGGCTGGCGCTACGCCAGCTGGCGCGGCCCGTTCTATCCGGCCGGCCTCGCGCAGCGGCGCGAGCTCGAGTTCGCGTCGCGCGCCTTCGGCACGCTGGAGATCAACGGCTCGTTCTACTCGCTGCAGTCGCCGCGCTCCTGGCACGCGTGGCGCGACGAGACGCCCGCGGGCTTCCGCTTCGCCGTCAAGGGCCCGCGCTACGTGACGCACCTGCTCAAGCTGCGCAACGCGCAGGCGGCCATCGCCAACTTCTTCGCCTCGGGCGTGCTGGCGCTCGGGGACAAGCTCGAGACCGTGCTCTGGCAACTGCCGCCGCAGCTGGGGTTCGACGAGGAGCGGCTGGAGGGCTTCCTCGCCGCGCTGCCGCACGACACGGGCCATGCGCGCGCGCTCGCCGCGGGCCACGACGAGCGCATGGCCGGGCGCGCCTGGTTCGAGCCCGCGCCGGTGCGCCCGCTTCGCCACGCGCTGGAGGTGCGCCATCCGGGCTTCGAGGTGCCCGCCTGCGTCGCGCTGCTGCGGCGGCACGGCGTGGCGCTGGTCGTCGCGGATACCGCGGGGCTGTATCCGCGCCTGGAGGACGTGACGGCCGACCTCGTCTACGTCCGCCTGCACGGCGACACCGCCCTCTACCGCAGCGGCTACGGCGACGCGGCGCTGGCCGACTGGGCGCGCCGCATCGAGGCCTGGGCCGCGGGCGGGCAGGTCGACGACGCGCGCGTCGTCTCGCGCCGAAGGCCCGCGCGTCGGCCCCGCGACGTGCGGGTGTACTTCGACAACGACACCGACGCCCACGCGCCGCGGGACGCCGCGCGCCTCGCCACGATCCTCGGCCCGGCGCGCTGACCACCGCCGGGCAGGCTTCTTGCTCGTCCGGCATCGAGCCACCTGCCGATGGCCGCGCCCTTGACCTCACACGAAAGGAGACCCCATGTCGGACGACAAGACGAACAGCCACGGACAGGACCGCGAGCGCATCAACCTGGGCGAGGACTACGAGGTCCGCGACTGGAGCCGCAGGTTCGGCATCTCCGCGGACGAGCTGCGCGCGGCCGTCCAGGCCGTGGGGGACCGGGCAGCAGCGGTCGAGGCCTGGGTCAAGGGCCACGCCCAGCGCTGACACCGTGCGGGTCGCGACCTGGAACGTCAACAACGTCAACCGGCGGCTGGAGCAGCTCCTGGACTGGATGGCGCGCACGGCGCCGGACGTCGTCGCGCTCCAGGAGCTCAAGGCCGAGACGGCGGACTTCCCCGCGCAGGCGCTGCGCGACGCGGGCTACGAGTCGGTCGCGGTCGGCCAGCGCACCTGGAACGGCGTCGCGCTGCTCGCGCGGGGCCGCGCGCCGGTGCCGGTGCGGCGCGCCTTGCCGGGCGAGCCCGAGGACACGCAGGCACGCTACGTCGAGGCCGCCGTCGACGGCATCCTCTTCGGCAGCCTGTACCTGCCCAACGGCAACCCGCGCCCCGGGCCGAAGTTCGACTACAAGCTGCGCTGGTTCGAGCGCCTGCGCCGGCACGCCGCGGAGCTGCTGGCCACCGGCGAGCCGGTCGTGCTGCTGGGCGACTGGAACGTCGTGCCGACCGACGCCGACATCTACCGCCCCGACCATTGGCGCGACGACGCGCTGCTGCAGCCCGAGCCGCGCCAGGCCTACGCCGACGTGCTCGCGCAGGGCTGGACGGACGCGCTGCGCCATCGTCATCCCGAGGATCCGCCGCCCTTCACCTTCTGGGACTACCGCCGCAAGCGCTGGGAGCGCGACGCGGGCCTGCGCATCGACCACATCCTCGCGAGCCCGGCGCTGGAGGTCGTGGACGCCGGCGTCGACCGCGCGCTGCGCGGCGTCGACCATCCGAGCGACCACGCGCCCGTCTGGGCCGAGCTGCGGCGGGCGGCTCCGCGCCAGCGCGCGCGCGCCGGGGCCCGCAAGGCATGAGCGGGGCGCACCGCAGACGGCGGCAGCAAGGTGCCGGGCGGCTCGCGCGCCGACCCCGTGCCGTCGCGGCGGCATCCGCGCTGGCACTCGGCTGCGCGATCACGCCCGCGGCCTGCGCGCAAGCGTCTGCGGCGGCGGAGCAGTCCGTCACCGTCACCGCGACGCGCCTGGCCGCGCCCACCTTCGACATCGGCGCCTCGGTCGATCGCGTGGACGTGCCGCAGGCCGACGCCGACCGCCCGGGCGTCAACCTGTCCGAGGTGCTGGCCGGCGTGCCGGGCGTGCTCGCCCGCGATCGCCAGAACTACGCGCAGGACATGCAGCTGTCGATCCGCGGCTTCGGCGCGCGCTCGAGCTTCGGCATCCGCGGCATCCGGCTGTACGTCGACGGCATCCCGGCGACGATGCCGGACGGCCAGGGCCAGCTGTCCAACGTCGACCTCGGCTCGGCCGCGGCCATCGAGGTGCTGCGCGGGCCGTTCTCGGCGCTGTACGGCAACGCCTCGGGCGGCGTCGTGCAGGTCTTCACGCGCACGGGCCGCGGCGCGCCGGTGCTGGACGTCGGCATGGCCGTGGGCAGCGACGGCCAGCGGCGCGAGCGGACCCGGCTCGAGGGCTCCACGGGCGCGTTCGACTACGACCTGAGCGCCTCGCACTTCCAGACCCGCGGCTTGCGCGAGCACGGCGCCGCGCGGCGGGACGTGCAGAACGCCAAGCTCGGCTGGCAGCTCGACGCCGACACGCACGTCACGCTGGTCGGCAACGCCGTCGACCTGCCCGAGGCGCAGGATCCGCTGGGGCTGACGCGCGCCGAGATGGAGGCGGATCCCCGCGGCGTCGACCCGTCGGCGATCGCGTACGACACGCGCAAGTCGCTGCGCCAGTCGCAGGGCGGGCTCGTCCTCGACCGCCGCGTGGATGCCGACGACGACGTGCACGCGCTCGTCTACGGCGGCCAGCGGCGCACGACGCAGTTCCAGGCGATCCCGGCGCGCGCGCAGGCCAATCCGGCGAGTCCGGGCGGCGTCATCGTGCTGGCGCGCGGCTACGGCGGCGCGGCGCTGCGGTGGACGCACCGGGGCATGCTGCTCGGCGCGCCGGCGACGCTGGTCGGGGGGATCGACGCCGACCGGCTGCTCGAGCATCGGCAGGGCCTGCTGAACTTCACCGGCACGCCCGACGACCCGACGCCGGGCGTCGCAGGCGCGCTGCGTCGCGACGGCACGAACCTCGTCACCTCCGCCGACCCGTACGTGCAGTTG
>DASVLN010000693.1:0-2979 GCA_036384855.1 Burkholderiaceae bacterium
GTGGGCGATCCGGCCACGATAGGGGCGCGCGGCGGCCGCGCGTTGAGCCACCGCAAGCGGGCGCCGCGCCGCCGTCGCGGCGACCTTGACGCGCCTCAACGCCCGCGCCGGCGCGACGCCGAGACTCGACCCATCCGCCACGCCCGGGAGCAAGCCATGTACGCCAGGATCCTCGTGCCCGTCGACGCCAGCCCGACCGCGGAGGCCGGCGTCGCCGAAGCGCTGCGCATCGCCCGGGCCTGCGGCGCCCGGGTGCTGTTCGTCCACGCCGTCGACCAGCTGCCCCACCTGCCCGAGGCCGTGGCCTACGAGCAGGCGCCGGAAGACGTCGCCTCGGCGGCGGTGGAGCGCGGCCTCGACCTGCTGGAGCGCTTGCGCGAGCAGGCGCAGGAGGCCGGCGTGGCCGTGGACGCCGAGCTGGTCGAGGGCCTCGGACGGCGCACCCATGCCTTCGTGCTCGAACGCGCCGCCGACTGGCGCGCGGATCTCGTCGTCCTGGGCACGCACGGCCGGCGCGGCATCGAGCGCTGGATCGCGGGCAGCGTCGCCGAGCAGGTCGTGCGTCACGCCGACGTGCCCGTGCTGCTGGTGCGCTGCCCGTCGCAGGAGCCGGCGGGCGAAGGCCTGCAATCGATCGCGGCCGCGATCGCCTGAGGCGACCGCGACACGCTTGCGGCCTCAGCGCGAGGTCAGCACCGGCAGCGTCATGCTCGCGAGCACCGTGCGCGTGGCGCCGCCGATCAGGCGTTCGGCCCAGCGGGCGTGGCCCCAGCTGCCCATCACGAGGACGTCGGCGCCGACATCGGCGGCATGCGACAGCAGCGCGTTGCCGACGTCGGCGGCGACGAAGCGCACGCCGCCGTTCGCGGACACGCCGTGCCGGCCCAGCCAGCACAGCACGCCGCGCACTGGCGACTGGTCGATCACGCCCGACTCGCCGGCGTCGCGGTCGAAGGTCACGAGGTGCACCGCGTCCGCGCGCTTCAGCAGCGGCAGCGCGTCGGCGGCCGCGCGGGCGGCGCCGTGGCTGTCGTCCCACGCGAGCAGCACGGTGCGTCCGATGTCGTCGAAGCGGCCCGCGTAGGGCAGCAGCAGCGTCGGGCGCGGGTTGTGCAGCACGACTTCCTCGAGGACCTCGCGCCGGCGCGCGGCGTCGGGCTCCGACGGGTCCGGCTGCCCGAGCACCACGAGGTCGTGCAGCGGCGCGCGCCGCAGGATCGCACGGCTCGCCTCCTCGGCCTCGTCGACCTCGGTGTCGAACGACGCCAGCCCCTGGCGGTCGCACAGCGCGCGGAACCGCTGCTCGCGCTCGGCGGCCTGGCGCTGCGCGCGCTGCAGCTCGTCGGTCAGGGTGTCGGTGATGCCGCCCATGGACACCGCGAACCCGGAGCCGGTGGGCACCGGGCGATGGCAGGACAGCCCGTCGACATGGCTGCCATGGCGCTTGGCGAAGCGGACGGCCTGCTCGTTGCGGACGTCGGACCGGACGTCGTCGTCCAGGTGCAGGAGAACGGTCGGATAGGTCATGCGGGACTCCCGTCGAGGTAGAGACCGGCGAATTCTGCGAACGCCCGCGCCGCCGGCGCTTGCGGCATCGCAAAGGCGCCGCGGGCGCCGTCGCCCCCGCGGCCGCGACGCCGTCTGATCGAGATCAAGCGCGGTGCGTGTCCGCGCCGCTAACGTGGCAACGCCGCGCCATCCCGGCCGGCATCCGAACCCCCGAGGACCCACGAGATGACCACCCGCCGCGCCTTCATCCAGATCCTGCCGCTCGCCGGCGCCGCCGCGCTGTGCGCCAACGCCGCGCTCGCGGCCGGCGCGGCGCCCACGCTCGACCCCAAGGATGCGCAGGCGGTCGCGCTCGGCTACGTCGTCGACGCGACCAAGGCCGACAAGGCCAAGTACCCGAAGTACGCGGCCGGCCAGGCTTGCGGCAGCTGCCAGCTGTACCAGGGCAAGGCCGGCGACGCCGCCGCGCCCTGCGCGCTGTTCGGCGGCAAGCAGGTCGGCGCGAAGGCGTGGTGCAGCGCCTACGTGAAGAAGGCCTGACGCGGGCGTCGCGATGCGCACCGCCCTGCGTACGCTGCGGGAGGAGCATGCCGCCCTGGCCGCCCTGCTGCAGACGTTGCTGCTGATGACGGCGCAGGCGCGTGCCGGCGGGCATGCGCCCGACTTCATGGCGATGCGCGCGATGCTGTTCTACGTCGCGGAGTTCCCCGACAAGCGCCACCACGTGAAGGAATCGCAGTTGCTGTTCCCGCGCCTGCGCGCCCGCACGCCGCTCGCCCGCGAGGTGCTGGACCGCCTCGACCGCGACCACGACTGCGGCCATGCGCGCATCCGCGAGCTCGAGCACGCGCTGACCGCCTACGAGATGATGGGGCCCGTGCGCGCCGAGGATTTCGAGCGCGCGCTGCGGCGCTACGTCGAGTTCCACCGCGTCCACATGACGCTCGAGGAAGACGCCGTCCTGCCGCTGGCCGAGCGCTGGCTGACCGACGAGGACTGGCGCCACCTCGACCAGGAACTCGCCGGCGAGCCCGACCCGCTCACCGGCCGCCGCGCCGACGACGAGTACCGCCTGCTGTTCGAACGCATCGTGGACCTCGTCCCGGCGCCGTTCGGGTTCGGCCAGGCCGCGCGCTGACGGCTCGCCGAGCATCAGCGGGTCTGCGTGCTGTGCACTGCGGTGCGCGCCCTCTTCCGGGCGCGCGGGCGAGGGCTCACGCCATGGGCTCGAAGGCGCCGGCCACGACCTCGACCAGGTGCTCGCCGGGCGGCGTCAGCTCGACGCCGTCGTCGTCCATGCGGACGAGCCCCGCTCGCACGAGCGGGGCCAGCTCGCGCAACGCGCGCGCGAAGCACAGCCGCGGCTCCACCAGATGCGCGAGCGCGATCGCCTCGAAGTCGATCCGCCCGTGGCACACCAGCGAGGCCACCGCCGACCGGTGCGCGAGCGCCGCCGGCGACAGCACCACG
>DASVLN010000694.1:0-2032 GCA_036384855.1 Burkholderiaceae bacterium
TCGATGGCGCCGGCCGGCGTGCGCGTCGTGCACAGCCTGCGGATGCTGGTGGCGTGGGAGGGCGGCGGCGACGAGGGCGACGATGCGGGCGAGCTGAACCGCCGCTGAAGCCGCGGCGCGCCTTCGCGGCGCGCGCGCCCGCCGCGGCGTGACGTCCTTCTCGCCCGGATGCCGCGCGACGGGATTTTCGTCGGCCATCCCCGTGCAAACCCCGAGCATTTCGACGCCCGCGGCCGAACTTTGCTTGGTGTTTACCTGGGCGCAGCAGCGCAGCAGTGGTGTGCAAAAATCGATTCCAGACCGGCCATCCCGGCAGCACTCCCGGAACCTGACAGCGATGCCAGACTCCTCCACCGCCTTTCCTGCCGTTGCCGATCCTGGCGTTTCGGCGCCTGAACACATGACGCCTTCCACGCACGCAGAGTCCGGCTCCGGGGAGGACGTCGCCGACGGATCGACCGCGGCGGAAGGCCCGCCTCCCGAGGCGGTCGCGCCCGGCCGCAAGCGCCCGAAGCCGGGCGAACGCCGGGTGCAGATCCTGCAGACGCTCGCCGCCATGCTGGAGGAGCCCGGCGCCGACCGCATCACCACCGCCGCCCTGGCCGCCAAGCTGGCCGTGAGCGAGGCCGCGCTGTACCGTCACTTCGCGAGCAAGGCCCAGATGTTCGAGGGCCTGATCGAGTTCATCGAGTCCAGCATCTTCACGCTGATCCACCAGATCACCGAGCGCGAGGCCGACCCGTCGCAGCAGGCGCGTCGCATCGTTTTCATGCTGTTGCAATTCGGCGAGAAGAACCCCGGCATGGCGCGCGTGATGGTCGGCGACGCCCTCGTGTTCGAGAACGAACGCCTGACCGCCCGCATGAACCAGTTCTTCGACAAGGTGGAGTCGCAGCTGCGCCAGTGCCTGCGCGCCGCTGCGGAACGGGCCGGCTCGCAGACGCCCACCGTCGACGCGAACGGGCGTGCCTCGGCCCTCACGGCGCTCGCCGTCGGGCGTCTGCAGCGCTACACGCGCTCGGGCTTCAAGCGCAGCCCGACCGAGCAGATCGACCTCGCCCTCGGCCTCCTGACCTGATCGGCTGCAAGCACGCCGTGCCCCGCGCGAGCGGGCATGACGGCATACTGCGAGGATGAGCGAAGAATTCAAGCCCGGGACGAGAGCGCTGCTGCGCCTCGCGGGCCTGGACGCCGACCGGTCATTCAACTCGCGCGACGACGAGAACCTCGCGCTGTGGCGGGCGGTCGTCGTCCTGCTGATGCGCCTGTACATCGACCCGAACCCCGAGTCGAGGCGCACCTCCGGCGCCGGGGACGCGCAGGTCGTGCACGCGCTGCGCGCCGCGCTGGCCGAGAACTTCGGCATCGAGGCCGGCACCCACATCGCCTGGGCGCTCATCCACTACGGCTGCCGCCAGAAGCCCACGATGGCCTCGCTGCAGCCGTGGGAGCGGCTGATGTTCGAATGGCAGCAGCGCCGCGCCAGCGCGCCGCGCGTCGCGCTGATGCTGCGCGACGGCGGCCTGCCCGACCCGCTGGAGCCGCGCGCGCTCGCCGCGGTCGACAGCTGGGTGACGGACCCGCCGTCGGCGCTCGGCGAGGCGCCGGGCATCCTGCAGGCGCTGTTCGGGCGCCGGCTGGTGAGCTTCCTCATCACCGAGGGCGACGGCGAGGCGACCCACGTCGAGCTGTTCGGCGAGCTGCTCGCCTCGGTGGTGCCGCAGGGCCTGCTCGACGCGCCGCGCGTGCGTTCGGTGACCGACGCCGGCGGCACGCGCTGGATCGTCGAGTACGGCTTCCGCGGCGCCGCCCACGCGTTCGAGTCGCCTGCCGACGGCCCGACGATGCGCCTGCCGGGCGTCATGAACGCGGTCGACGGGCTGCTCGCGCACATCGGCCGGCCGGAGCGCGTGTTCCAGATGCTGCCCGGGCGCGTCGGCCCGGCGGAGCCGTGCCTGTTCGTCGTCGCCGACGGCGTCCGCTTCGGCGAGCTGGTGCGCCGCCTGCGCCTGCCGACCCTGCGCCTGCCGCG
>DASVLN010000695.1:0-6461 GCA_036384855.1 Burkholderiaceae bacterium
AGGAGCCGCTCGCCGACGCCGTGCGCACCGCGCTGAGCTCGGCGATCGCGGCCGCCGCGCCGCCGCCGCAGATGCGCTTCGACAACGTCGACGCCCACGTCGCCTACCTGCGCTGGCTCGGCACGATGAGCGACCGGATGAAGAAGTACAAGACCGAGAGCCGCGACCGCATCGAATTCCTGCAGACGCTCTGGTACGAGAGTCACCGCGCGGGACTCGAGCCGGCGCTGGTGCTGGGACTGGTCCAGGTCGAGAGCGGCTTTCGCAAGTACGCGATCAGCTCCGCCGGCGCGCGCGGCTACACCCAGGTGATGCCGTTCTGGGCGCGCCAGATCGGCGACGGCGACGCGGCACGGCTGTTCCTGATGCAGGTCAACCTGCGCTTCGGCTGCGTGATCCTGCGCCACTACCTGGACGTCGAGCAGGGCGACCTCTTCATGGCGCTCGGTCGCTACAACGGCAGCCGCGGGCGGCCCGAGTATCCCGACGCCGTACTCGGCGCGCGCCGCAAGTGGCTGATGCCGGCGGCTGCGCCTTCGGTGGCGCTCAAGGCGAATTGAACGGGCCGCCGGGCTCGCCCCCGGCTCGGAGCCCGTTCCAGCGCCGCGGCGTCGCGCCGGGCACGCCGAGCAGTTCGATCACGCGCTCGACGGTCTCGTCGACCATCTCGGCGATGGTCTGCGGACGCTGGTAGAGCGCCGGCAGCGGCGGGAAGACGATGCCGCCCATCTCCGTGACGGCGGTCATGTTGCGCAGGTGCGCGAGGTTGAACGGCGTCTCGCGCACCATCAGCACCAGGCGGCGGCGTTCCTTGAGCATCACGTCGGCCGCGCGCGTGAGCAGGTTGTCGCCGAAGCCGTGCGCGATCGCCGCGAGCGACTTCATCGTGCAAGGCGCCACCACCATCGCCTGCGCGCCGTAGCTGCCGCTGGCGATGCAGGCGCCGATGTCGCCGATCGGCCAGGCGTGCGTCGCCCGCGCGGCGAGCTCGTCGCGCGCGAGCCCGAGCTCGTGATGCGCGTTGATCACGCCCGCAGGGGTCACGACGAGGTGGGTTTCCGCGCCGAGCTCGCCGAGGCGTTCCAGCAGGCGCACGCCGTAGGCCGCGCCGGACGCGCCGGTGATCCCGACGACGACGGCCGGACGGCGCGATTCGCCCGCGGCTGCAGCGGTCAAGCGGCGGCCAGCAGCGGCTGGAGTTCGCCCGACTCGTACATCTCCATCATGATGTCCGAGCCGCCGACGAACTCGCCCTTGACGTACAGCTGCGGGATCGTCGGCCAGTTGGCGTATTCCTTGATGCCCTGGCGCACGCCCTCGTCCTCGAGGACGTTGAAGGTCTTGAGCTCCTTCACGTTGCAGGCCTTCAGGATCTGGATGGCGCGGCCGGAGAAGCCGCACATCGGGAACTGGGCGGTTCCCTTCATGAACAACACGACGGTGTTGTTCTTCACGAGGTCATCGATGCGTTTTTGAACGTCGTCCATGGCAATGGGAGGTCGAGCTGGCGCGCCGCGGCGCGGACAGTGAAGTTTATAAGCCAAACCGACGCGCCCCGCAGGCGCAAGGCGATGGGATGTCGACTGGAGCGCCGCCGGGACGGACGCTCAGAACGAATAGCGGACGTTGACGGCCATCACCGGCGCCCAGCGCGGGTCGCCGCTGGTCTCCTCGATCGAGGGCAGCGCGCCGAGCAGGCCGCGCCCGCGGCCGAAGCCCACGCCGCTGCCCGACGCGAGGCCGAAGTCCGCATTCAGGCTCAGCTGGCTGTGGAACCAGAGGTGGCTGTAGCCGAGGCCGAAGTAGGGCAGGTTCTGCGCGCTGTCGTGCGGATTGTCGAGCACCGACATCGGCTGGCCCATGCCGACCACACCCGTGCTGAGGCGCAAGCCGCCGAGCAGGCTGGTCATGGTGGGGCCGAGCGTGCTCTGCGCCGGGTCGAAGAGGTAGTAGCTGCCCAGCGCTCGGACCGGGCTGGCGAGGCCGCGCGCCGGCGCGAGCTGGTAGGGGCTGTCGGCGGGGCGCGTCGTGGGCGGCGTCGCACCGTCGCTCGCGCGCGCCGTGCCGTGCAGCGTGCAGGCGGCGGCCATCGCGGCCGCCAGGAGGCTCCAGCGCACGCGCGGGCGTGCCGAATGCGACTGTTCCATGGTGGGCTCCTGATCGGGTCGACGACGCGAGAAACCGGACTGGGGACGAGACGATGCTACCCGTCAAGTCGTGCTGGAGATATCGGCAATCAGAACGGATTTTCGCCGTCGGATTACCGGTTGTGACATTCCCGACACCTGGGCACAAGCCAGCGCTTTCTCGTGCTTGCGCGATCGCCGTGGCCGGACTAGAAAGCGCGATGGCCTCGCATGGCGATCGTCCGCGATCCGCCTTTCGGCATGCTGAGCGTGCGCTGAGGGTATCGGTTAGCGAGCGCCTACATGCGCGCTCGCCGCGGCCGGCTCAGCGCGGCAGACGTCCGCCCGTGCAGCGCGGCCTGCCCTCGATGTCGGCGACCGTCTGCACGTCGACGAGCCCGGCGCGCGCGAGGATCGCCGCCACCGCCGGTGCCTGCTCCCAGCCGTGTTCCAGCAGCAGCCATCCGCCCGTGCGCAGGCGTGCCGGGGCGCCCTGGGCGATGCGGGCGATGTCGGCCAGGCCCTCGTCCTCGGCTACCAGCGCGGCGATGGGCTCGTGCGAGAGCGCCGCCAGGTGCGGGTCGCCGGGCGCGATGTAGGGCGGGTTGCCGACGACGAGGTCGAAAGCGGCCGGTGCGTCGAGGCGGCCCTCCAGCGCCTGCCACCAGTCGCCCTGCGCGAAGTGGACGTCCAGCCCGAGCTCGCTCGCGTTGCGTCGCGCGACGGCCAGTGCCTGCGGGCTGCGCTCCACGGCCCACACGGTGGCGCGCGAGCTGGCCTTGATCGCCAGCGCGATCGCACCGCTGCCCGTGCCCAGGTCGACGACAGCCGGTGCCGCGACCTGCGCCAGGGGCGGGGCGTGCAGCAGCCGCAGTGCCCAGTCCACCAGCGTCTCGGTGTCGGGGCGCGGCACCAGCACCGCGGGCGTGATGGCGAGCGCGAGGCCGTGGAACTCCCGTTCGCCGAGCAGGTAGGCGAGGGGCTCGCCCGCGGCGCGGCGTTCCGCCAGCCTCGCGAAGGCCGCGGCGTCGGCGGGAGCCATCGCCGCGTCGTCGTGCGCGATCAGCCACGCCCGCGAGCGGCCCAGCACCTGTCCGAGCAGCAGCTGTGCGTCGAGCCGGTCCACCCCCAGCGCGCGCGCCTCGCGCAGCGCCGCGGCCACGCTTTCCGCCGTCACGCGCCGGACTCCAGCGCGGCCAGCTGCTCCTGCGCGCGCGCGGCACGCAGCGCGGCGACGACATCGTCGAGCTCGCCCTCCATCACGGCGCCCAGCTTGTACAGCGTCAGGTTGATGCGGTGGTCGGTCAGCCGGCCCTGCGGGAAGTTGTAGGTGCGGATGCGGTCGGAGCGGTCGCCCGTGCCGACCAGGCTGCGCCGCGTCGCCGCATCGCGCGCCTCGCGTTCCGCGCGCTCGCGGTCGCGCAGGCGCGCGAGCAGCACCGCCATCGCCTTGGCCTTGTTGCGATGCTGCGAGCGATCGTCCTGGCACTCGGCGACCACGCCCGTCGGCAGGTGCGTGATGCGCACCGCGCTGTCCGTCTTGTTGATGTGCTGGCCGCCGGCGCCGCTCGCGCGGAAGGTGTCGATGCGCAGGTCGGCGGGGTTGAGCGTCACCTCCGCGGCCTCGTCCGGCTCGGCGAGCACCGCCACCGTGCACGCGCTGGTGTGGATGCGGCCCTGCGTCTCGGTGGCCGGCACGCGCTGCACGCGGTGGCCGCCCGACTCGAAGCGCAGCTGGCCGTACACCCCCTCGGAGGCCGCGAGCCCGCGCCTGGCCGTCGGATCCTCCAGCCGCACCACGACCTCCTTGTAGCCGCCGAGGTCGGACGTGCTCTCGCTCATCACCTCGCTGCGCCAGCCCTGGCGCTCGGCATAGCGCAGGTACATGCGCAGCAGGTCGGCGGCGAACAGCGCCGACTCCTCGCCGCCGGTGCCGGCGCGGATCTCGACGAAGGCCGGGCGCGCGTCGTCGGGATCGCGCGGCAGCAGCGCGGCCTGGAGCTGGCCCTCGAGCGCCGCCAGGTCCGCCTCGCAGGCGGCGATCTCCTCGCGCGCCATCTCGGCCATCTCGGGATCGGCCTGCAGCCCGCGCGCTTCGGCCAGGTCGGACTCGCGCTGCGTGAAGCGGCGGTACAGCGCGACGATCTCCGCCGCCTCGGACTGCTCGCGCGAGAGCTCGCGCAGCTGCTGCACGTCCGCCGTGACCGCCGGATCCGCGAGCCGCGCGTCGAGCTCCTGCAGCCGCATGCCGAGGCGGTCGAACTGTTGGCGGAGGGAATCTTTCATTGCGCGGGAGGGGCGGGCGACGCGGTCGTCGGGGATCTGCGGCGGAGCGCGCGACGGGGTTGGCGCGCGGGGAAGGCGTGCGCGGACGGCACGCGGCGGCGATGAGGCGCCGCTACAGGCCCGGCTCGGACGGGTCGCGCGCCGACTGGCGCAGGAACAGGCGCGAGATCGTGTCGACCAGGCGGTGGCGCTGCTCGCCCTCGGTCGACCGCAGCTCGGCGAGGGTGCCGTGCAGCATCTTCTGCGTCAGGCCGCGGCTCAGCGACTCGAGCACGACGTCGACGGATTCGCCCTTGGCGATCGCCTTGCGCGCGCGCTGCAGCTCGAGCGTCCGCCAGTCGTCGGCCTGGCGGGTCAGCGCCTGGATCAGCGGCACGGTGGCGCGCTGGTCGAGCCAGTGGGAGAAGCCCAGCACGCCGGCGTCGATGATGGCCTCGGCCTGCTGCACGGCGGCCTGGCGCTTCTCGCCGGCCGTGCGCACGAGCTCGGACAGGTCGTCGACGGTGTAGAGGTAGACGTCGCGCTGCTGGGCGACCTCGGGCTCGATGTCGCGCGGCACGGCGAGGTCGAGCATGAACATCGGGCGGCGCTTGCGGGTCTTGAGGGCGCGCTCGACGGCGCCCAGCCCGATGATCGGCAGCGTGCTGGCGGTGCAGGAGACGACGACGTCGAACTCGTGCAGCCGCGCGGGCATGTCGGCCAGGCGCAGCGCCTGCGCGCCCAGCCGCAGGGCGAGCTTCTCGCCGCGCTCGAGCGTGCGGTTGGCCACCACCATCGCCTTCGGGCTGCGGGCCGCGAAATGGGTGGCGACGAGCTCGATCATCTCGCCCGCGCCGACGAACAGGACGTTGAGCTTGTCGAGCTCGCCGAACAGCTGCGTCGCCTGGCGCACGGCGGCGGCGGCCATGCTGATCGAGTGGGCGCCGATCTCCGTGGAG
Source organism: Burkholderiaceae bacterium (assembly GCA_036384855.1). Classification (GTDB taxonomy): domain Bacteria; phylum Pseudomonadota; class Gammaproteobacteria; order Burkholderiales; family Burkholderiaceae_C; genus Scleromatobacter. The sequence goes on from DASVLN010000695.1 coordinate 5,351, forward strand.
GTCCGCACCTCCTTGGCCACCGAGAACGAGCGCTGGAACAGCTGGTGCAGCGTGGTGCCGAGCGTGCCGGCCTCGTCGGCCTCGCGCACCGCCTGCTTCATCTGGCCGAGGATCTGCGGCTCGCCCAGCACCATCGAGTCGAGGCCGGAGGCGACGCGGAAGACGTGGCGCGCGGCCTCCCGGTTCTCGCGGACGTAGCTGTGGTCGAGCAGCTGCGCGCCGCTGACGCCGCCGTGCGCGGCCAGCCACTCGGCGGCGGGGCGCACGAGCGCGCCGGGCAAGTCGGAAGGCGCGGCGACGTAGAGCTCGGTGCGGTTGCAGGTCGACAACAGCGCCACCTCGGGCGCGCCGGCGGCACCGGCTGCGCCGCGCGGGGTGAACTGGGCGGCGAGCGCCTTCAGGGCCGGCGGGATCTGGTCGACCGGGAACGCGAACCGGCCGCGCAGGTCGACCGGCGCGGTCTGGTGGTTGAGTCCCAACGCGAGCACAGACATCCCGGCATTATAAAATCCGCGGGCCCCGGGCGCTTGCGCACGGTCATGCCGCCAGCAGCCGGCGTGCCCGGAATGCCCGCTTTTCGCGCCGTCGCGCTGACTCACCGCCGCCCCTTGGACGCCCTCGGCCTGTTCTGGCACCTCGCCAACTTCGTCGCTCCCGCGCTGGCGGTGGGCGCACTTTCCGCGCTCTTGTGCAAGGCGTTCTGGCGCCGCGCGCTGGCGCGCACGTCGTGGTTCACGCTCGCCTGGCAGTCGGCCGCGGCCGGGCTGGCGGTGCTGGTCGCGGGGCTCGCCATCACCGGGCACGACGGGCGGCTCGCCACCTACGCGGCGCTGGTCGCGGCCTGCGGGCTGGTCGCCTGGACGAAGACGATCCGCCGCTGAAGCGCCCATGAACGGGAACGGCCGCGGCGCGGGTGCGCGGCGGCCGTGGCGGGGCGCGCGACCGGTCGGCGGTCGCGCCGGCTACGCGGTCAGAACCAGATCTCGACCTGGGCGCCGTAGGACACGGCGTTGGTCTTGTCCGGACGGAAGCCGTAGTTGTTGTTGGTGTCCTGCGCGGCGGCCTTGTTGTAGTCGGCGTAGGTCACGTACAGGCGCAGCTCGGGGCGCTT
>DASVLN010000696.1:0-6308 GCA_036384855.1 Burkholderiaceae bacterium
GCCATCAGGCGGGCCCGGAGGCCGGCGCGCGCGCCGAACGGCGGCGGGGGCCGGCGCGGCACCGAGCCATCGGCTTGCGCGCCGACCTGGATCGGTTGCGCGAGCAGGCGCTCGAACTCCCAGCGGTCGACGGACTCGCGCCACGCGGTCAGGCCGTGGGCGACGCGCTCGACCTGGAAAGCCAGGAGCCACGCGAAGCGCAGCAGCCAGCCCAGCACGATCACCGCGAACACGCCGGCGAGGAGGCCGAATCCGGCCCAGAGCAACATCTCGCTTCGGAATGCGTCGGCGATCACCGCCACGAGGAATATCGAGAGCAAGACCACGCCGACGCTGACGCCACGCTGCGCGCGCGCCCGGGCCACCAGGCGCCGCAGCGGGGCCAGCCGCGGCGACTGTGCGAAGAGGCGCAGGCCATGTACCGCCGCGCGGCGCAGCAGAGCGATCACGATCGCCACCAGCACTGCTGTCACGCAGGTGGCCAGCCAGTCCGGGATGCGGTGCAGGGACGGCGAGCCGGTCGCGTCGACCAGGAGGTCCACCGCCGCCCCGCTGCAGGCCAGCGCGACGAGTGCGCCGAGGAACAAGTCGGTCGACAGCAGCACGCCACCCCCGAGTGCGCGCCGGGCACGCTGGTTCAGGCGCGACTGCAGCGCAGGGGCGCCGGCCGCTGCCTGCAATGCCAGCCATCGCTGCTCCCAGCCGCGCGCTTCGATCTGCGCGATCGTGAACGCGAACGGCGGCACGGGCATGCCGGGCGTGAAGAGACGGCGCACGGTGCCGCGACTTCCATGGCGCGCGAAGACCAGGTCGCGCGACATCGTCAGCAGCAGCTCGAGCCGCCGGTCCGCGCCCGCCGGCAGCCAGGGCGCGAGGCGCGATTCCTGGCGATGCCAGCCGAACGCACGGCCGGCGTCGAACATCAGCAGCAGCGGCGGATCTTCGTCCTGCAGGAACCATTCGAGGAGCGCGATCTCCAGCGCCTGCCGATCGTCGATCGACGCGCGGTTGCTCCGGCGCAGCAGGGTGCGCAGCCACGGCAGCGCGGCGTCCTCGCCGGCATCGCTGCGGCGCTTGCGCACGACCGCCACGCGTTCGGCAAGCGCCGGCTCGCCACGCGTCGCAGCTTCGGCCGGCTGCGGGCGCGGACGGACGCGAGGAGGCTTCGGTGCCGGCGGCCGCGGAGGAGCGGATGCTTCCGGCGGGCGTGCCTCGATGCGCACCGGCTTCGGCTGCGGCGACGGCGACATGAATGGCGACGAGCCGAGCACCCGCACCGGCGGGGCGCTTGGCGGCGGCGATCGGTCCGGCGCGAGATCCGGGTGCGACGTGTCGACCCGTGCAGGATCCGGGTGGGGCGGCGCGTCGAGCACCGGTGGTTCGATGGCTATGCGCACCGGCGCGGGCGGCGCCGCGTCGAACGACGGCGAGGCGGTGTCGATGCGCACGGGCGATTCGAGCGGATCGACGGGCCGCGCATCGAGGACGGGGGCGTCGGTGTTCACGCGGACGGGCGGACGGGGCGGCGAGAGCGCGGGGCGCGCAGTGTCGACCTGCGCCGGATCGGCGATCAGCGGCTCGCGGCCGGGTTCGCGCTGTGGCGGGGCGTGCAAGACATCTTCGCCGCCGGCCGGGCTCTCGTCGCGGGTGAGCGTTCCATCGTCCGGCTCGGCACCGTCGTTCTCGTCGGCCCGGGCGAAGCCGTGCTCGGGCGCGGCCTGGCGCGCGGCGTCCCGCTGCGCCTCGATCTGCGCCTCGCGCCGCCGCGCCGCCGGCAGCGCGGTCTCGTAGGCTTCGCGAATGCGCGCGAATTCTTCGGGATGCGAGTCGGGGCGGTATTGCTTGATCAGTGCCGCGTAGGCACGGCGCACGTCGGCCACGGACGCTTCGTGCGACAGCCCCAGCACCTGCCAGGGCGACAGCCGCGGCGCCATCACCAGGTCGGGCCGCGCTCGAGCGAATCGAGCGCGCTGCCGAAGGCACGGCGCGCCGTCGCGATCTCGTGCGGCTCCTGGCCGCGCAGCGTCGCGTCGAACTGCCCGATCATCTGGCCGAGGCGCTCCCGTTCGCCGCCGAGCAACTGCTCGTAGAGGCGATTCGCGCGCTCGAGCAGGAGGCGATTCTCGTCCTGATCGCGCGGGTGGACCTTCAGGGCCGCGAGCTCGGCGCGGCGGCGCTCGATCTCCTCGTCGCTGACGTCGCCCGCGAGCTTTCGCACGACGAGGTTCTTCGCGATGTTGTGCTTGTTCACCGAGACGTCGACGTCGAGGATGCCGTTGACGTCGTAGGTGTAGCGCACGTCGGCCTGGACCTGGCCGGCCGGCAGCGCCGGCAGGGTGAGATCGATCGAGCCTAGCGGGATGTTCTGGCTGCAGTGGCGCGACTCGCCCTGATAGATGTCGATCGTCATCGTCGTCTGGTTGTCGCGCAGCGTCACGACGCTCTTCATGCGGCTCGCCGGCACGACCGTGTTGCGTTCGATGATCGGCAGGAAGACGTCCGTGTCGTAGCCGCCGCGGCCGTCGGACTCGGAGACGCGCGTGCCCAGCGTGTGCGGGCAGACGTCGGTCAGCACCATCTCCTCGAACGCGGCGTCACGGCCCACCAGGCCGGCGCAGACGGCCGCGCCGAGCGCGATGGTCTGGTCGGGGTCGAGGTGGCGCGCGGGCAGCCGGCCGAACAACTGCGAGACGAGGCGTCGCACCATCGGCATGCGACTCGCGCCGCCGACCAGCGCGATCTCGTCGAGCTCGGCGGCGCGCAGGCGCGCGTCGCGCAGCGCGCGTTCGATCGGTGCGCGCAGCCGGTCGATCAGCGGCTCGCAGGCCTGCTCGTACTCGTGCAGCGCGAGCGGGATCACGCCAAGGCCGACGGCCTGGAGGTCGACTTCGCAGTTCGCGTGCGTGCCGAGCGCACGCTTGGCCGACTCGGCCGCGTAGTGCAGCGCAGCGGCCACGGCGCCGGCGTCGCGCTGGCTGTCGTTCAGTCCTGCGCGGCGCGCGAGCAGCTGCACCATCGCGGTGGTGAAGTCGTCGCCGCCGAGGAAGCTGTCGCCACCGGTCGCGCGCACTTCCATGACGCCGCTGAAGCGCTCGAGGATCGACACGTCGAAGGTGCCGCCGCCGAGGTCGACGATGAGGAAGGTGCTGTCGCCGTCGCGATCGGCGATGCCATGGAACAGCGCCGCGGCCGTCGGCTCGTTGACGAGGCGCCGCACGTTGAGACCGGCCAGTTCCCCGGCGACACGCGTGGCCTTGCGTTGCGAGTCGTTGAAGTAGGCCGGCACGGAGATGACGACGTCCTGCACCGTCTCGCCGGTCGCCTGCTCGGCATCGGCTTTCAGCGAGCGCAGCACGAGCGCCGAGAGATCTTCCGGCTTGAACACGCGGCCGGCGAGCGTCACGGCCTGCGCGGTGCCCATCAGGCGCTTGAACGAGCCGACGCTGCGCTTGGGCTGCGTCACGAGCCGCTCACGGGCGGTCGCGCCGACCATCAGGCTGCCGTCCGCGTCGACCGACACCACCGAGGGCGTCAGCACGCTGCCGTGCACGTTGGGAATCGCGGTGGGGACGCCATCCTTCAGGTAGGCGATAAGGCTGTTGGTCGTGCCGAGATCGATGCCGAAGATCACTGTCCCCTCCCAGGAACGTCGCTGTTGTCAGGGCGGCGCCGGCGTGGCGCGCGGGCCTGCGGTTTTGCGGGCGATTCTATTTCTGGGGCCGGGCGCGCTCCGCCGGTGAGCGGACGGAGTCCGACAAAGTCGTCACGGAACCAACGGCTTTCGGCGCGGGCACGGCGGCGGGTAACACAGCTGCTCACCCAGGCAAACTCTCACAAGTCTCCGAGCTCAGTTCAATAAATCGGTGTTGCAGTTCGGATTTGAAACCGCCGCTACCGCGCAATCAATTCCTCGTATGGCACAAGATTGTTGCTCATGCGTAAGGCGTGCTCATAGGCCTTCTTCAGCTCTATGGCTGCCTGCGAGACTGACAGGAGCAGTTCCTGAGTATCTGGAATATCTTCCGGGTCCGCGGTTTTCAATTCTTCTTGCAACCTGTCGACTTCGGCCTGAACGGCCCGAATCGAGACTGCGATGGCTTTGGCGCTGACTTCTGGCATGAATCTTTGATCCTTTAGTGACTCGCAAGCGCAATCTTGCGCACGATGGCGTTCCTTGCAAGGTTGTCCAGCGCGCCCTTCATCGAATCAACGCGCATGGTCTTCGCTTTGCATTCGATCTGATAGTGATTGGCCTTGTACACTGGATTCCAATCCGGCCCCTCCATCTTCAAAGAATCTGGAATCTCCGTTCCTGCCGGGATTTCGAAAGAGTGCCAGAACGCGTCACCGAAAACACCCTTCTTGTCGAACAGCGAGGTGCCGCCGCCAGTCTGAGCGTAAAGGACGTCGCCCGAAGTAAAGGTCTGGACATCGGGGTCACGCCATTGGCCCTTGCGCTTGCCGCCGGTGATCAGCGTCTTCACGAAGGAGGGATGAAGCACGCCATCCGCAGGCTTGTCGCTGATGATAGTGCCGTTCGGGAAACTCTTCCTTGCGAACCGCGCGGAAGACGGTGACCTGGACAGTAGCCATGAAGAATCCCTGGTTGCTAGACGCGAGCAGCCGTGCTGCCGCCGCGGGAATCTGCCATAAAAATACATCCGCGGGTACCCCACGGGGAGGGGCTTGGAATGCGTAGTCAGGCGCTCTTCCCATCCGTGCCGCGATCGCACGGATCGAGTGCCCGAGCACCAACGCGCGCGAGGTCTCGTCCCGCTCAGCCATCGTCAGGGACAGCCTCGATCGACTTCGTTCCGATGGCTGTACGCCGCCCGTCCTCGACAGGATGTGTGGATCGGGGTGTGCGGCCGGTCAAACAGCTGGCCGATCCGATGCAGAGCCCAGCCAGCCTTCCTTCCGACGCTTCTACGTCTCGGCCTGCTGAGGCTCAGAGTAGTAGATCCGCGGTCGCTGCTTCATGTGCACCCGGGCTCTGGCGTCACTCGGCCACGTCGGCCGCGGTCTCGCCGCGCCAGGCGGCGAAGGCCTGCTCGCGCAGGACGTCCTCGCGGCCGGCATAGCGCGGCGAGAAGTGGAACGGCACGAGGCGCCGCGCGCCGAGCCGGCGGGCGACGGTGCCGGCCTGGCGCGCGGTGAGGTGGTTGCGCTGGCGGGCGAGCGCGCGGTCGTCCTCGGAGAACACGCACTCGATGTGCAGCAGGTCGACGTCGCGCAGCAGCGCGTCGAGCTGGCGCAGGTTGGCCTCGGTGAAGCGCAGGTCGGTGACGTAGCCGAGCCGTCGACCCGGGACGCGATCGAGCACCAGCGGACGCAGCTCGCCGAGCGTGAAGCGGCGCTCGTGCTCGCCGGCGGCGTCGCGCCAGCGCACGGCCATCGGCTGGCCGTCGGGCGCGTCGGCCAGCACCGCCGCCTTGAGCGTCTGCAGCCACGGCCCGGTCGCGAGGCCCATCGCCGCGATGCGGTCGGCGGCCACGCGCACCTGCGCCGTCTCCTCGATCGCGAACGCGAGCACGGGCATCTCGTGGTCGACGATGCGGGCGCGCACGCGCAGCAGCGGCTCCTCGACCAGCACGTCGCCGGCGTCGGCGGCGATCACGAGGTCCCGGCGCAGGAAGCCGTCGCGGCTGTCGAAGACGGCGCCGCGGCGCGTGCCGTCGGCCTCCAACGCGCGCACCTCGACGACGAGCGGTACCGGGTAGCGCTGCACGACGTTCCACACGTACGCGCGCAGCTTGTGCTCGACCCGGTCGACGAAGCCGGGGCCGCCCCAGAGCGTCATCGACGGCTTGCGGCCGAGGCTGGTCGCGAGCCAGTGGTCGAAGCCGCCGAAATGGTCCATGTGCGCGTGCGTGACGAACGCGTGCGACGCGCGCAGCAGCGTGCGGGCGGACACCGGGCCGAGCTCGCCGAGGTCGAACAGCAGCGCGCGCCGGTGGTCGCGGACCTCGACCACGAGGCCGGGCTCGCGGCCGCCGGGGTCGACGAGGCGGGGCTCGAGCAGGGTGCGCATCGGACGATCATGCCAGCGGCGCGAGCGCACCGGCTGCCGGCGCGAGGAATAGACCGCGTCGCGCGCTCTGCGCTATAACGCCGGCGGAGCGTCCGCCCTGGACGCCTTCACGAAGGGGAGAGAAGACGATGAACAGGACGATGGTGACGGGGGCCGCGGCGTTCGCGCTGGTACTGGCCCTGGCGCTGGCCGGCTGCGGCGGCGACTCGGGCGCGGACGACGCCGCCGCGCTCGCGCAGCAGGCGGCGACCGAGAAGGCGAACGCCGAGGCGCTGGC
>DASVLN010000697.1:0-3877 GCA_036384855.1 Burkholderiaceae bacterium
CGTAGGCCGTCGGGCCGAAGCCGGTCGCGCCGCCGCCGCTGTGGTTCCAGTCCAGCGGCATCGGCTGCGACGCCACCATCGTCACCCGCGAGTCGACGCTGCGCCGGATCAACTGGCGCAGGTTGACCTCGGGCATCACGCCGCGGCCGACGAGGAAGCTGTTCGCGTCGTGGTACGCCTCCGTGACGAGCAGCGACAGCTCGTACTTCATTGCGTTCTCGACGCCGGCCCAGCACTCGGCCGGCAGGCCCGCCGCGTCGAACGAGCGCACGTAGATCTTGGCGATCGTGGGAGGCCGGAACAGGTCGTGATCGAGCAGCTCCGCATTCCCTTCGATCGCCGCGATGCGCGTGCCGAGGTCGTTCAGCTCCCAGACCGCCTCGTCGGCGATCGCCTGGCCCAGGCGCGAGATGTAGATGTCGCGCTGCACCGTCTCGTCGTCGACCAGCTGCAGCGTCATCGCGCCCTGCATCGAGGCGACCAGCTCGCCCGAGATCGTCGAGGGCTTCTCCCGCATCTCGGCGGCCTCGTACAGCATCTCGTTGACGACGCGCACCCACTCCTCGCCGCGCTGCATCAGGGCCTGGACGTTGTCGCGGCGCTGCTGCGCGACGCTGCGCTCGGCCGGCTTGTCCAGGAGGATGCGGGCCGCGTTGAGGATCGCGTCCAGCAGGCGCGGGCTCGCCCCGGCCAGCTGCTCGGCGAACGTCAGCCGGGCGCGGCGCGCAAGATCGGAAGTCGACGAACTTTCAGCCATCGGGCCCGCTTCGCTTGTCGGTGGTGCGATTCCCGTCGAATCTACACCACCGCGCCGGCGTTCGGGTCGTTCGGATCGGATTGCGGCTTGGACGAGGCCTTGATCAGGTCCTCGCGCTTGACGCCCAACCACATCGCGATCGCCGCCGCGACGAACACCGACGAATAGATGCCGAAGCAGATGCCGATGGTCAGCGCCATCGCGAAGTAGTGCAGCGTCGGGCCGCCGAAGATCAGCATCGACAGCACCATCATCTGCGTGCAGAAGTGGGTGATGATCGTGCGGCTGATGGTGCTCGTGATCGCATGGTCGATCACCTGCTCGGTGTCGAGCTTGCGGAACCGCCGGAACGTCTCGCGGATGCGGTCGAAGATGACGACGGACTCGTTGACCGAGTAGCCCAGCACCGCCAGCACGCCCGCAAGCACCGACAGCGAGAACTCCCACTGGAAGAACGCGAAGAAGCCCAGGATGATGACGACGTCGTGCAGGTTGGCGACGACGGCGGCCAGCGAGAACTTCCACTCGAAGCGCACCGCCAAGTAGGCCATGATGCCCACGGCCACGCAGATCAGCGCGTAGGCGCCGTTGCGGGCGAGCTCCTCGCCGACCGACGGGCCGATGAAGTTGCTGCTCTTGAGGACGACCGGCTCCGCACCGGCCGCGGCGCAGGACGGCCGCGTGACGACCTCGCCCTTGGCCGTGGTCTCGGTCCGGGTCGAGAGGGTGCCCGACTCCGCCTTGCACAGCGCGGCGAACACGTTGCCCGCGACCGCGCGCTGGTCGACCTTGCCCTTGGCCGGGATGCGGATGATGACGTCCCGCGAAGTGCCGTAGTTCTGCACCTGCACGTCGCCGTAGCCGAGCGCCCCGACGGTGGCGCGCACGCGCGCGAGGTCGGCGGTCTGCTGGTAGGAGGCCTCGACCGCCGTGCCGCCGGTGAACTCGATCGACAGGTTCAGCCCGCGCGTGAAGAGGAAGAACACCGCGGCGAGGAAGGTCAGCGCCGAGATGATGTTGAGCACCAGCGCATGCCGCATGAACGGGATGTCGCGCCGGATCCGGAAGAATTCCATGAGCGTTCCTTGAGATCGAAGGACGGGCCGGGCCGCGCGCTCAGCGCGCGACGCCCGGGCGCTTCTTGGCGCCGGCGCGCGCGGCAGGCACGTCGTCGTCGGGCCGAGGCAGTTCCGCGCTGGCCTCGCCCGGCTTCCACACCTGGCCGATCGCCACCGACTTCAGCTTCTTCTGGCGGCCGTACCAGAGGTTGACCAGGCCGCGCGAGAAGAACACCGCCGAGAACATCGAGGTCAGGATGCCCAGGCAGTGGACGATCGCGAAGCCGCGCACCGGGCCCGAGCCGAAGGCGAGCAGCGACACGCCGGCGATCAGCGTCGTGACGTTGGAGTCCAGGATCGTCGCCCACGCGCGCTCGTAGCCGGCGGCGATGGCGGTCTGCGGCGCGCTGCCGGCGCGCAATTCCTCGCGGATGCGCTCGTTGACCAGCACGTTGGCGTCGATGGCCATGCCCAGCGTCAGCGCGATGGCGGCGATGCCGGGCAGCGTCAGCGTCGTGTGGATCCAGCACAGCACCGCCACCAGCATCAGCAGGTTGACCGCCAGCGACAGCGTCGAGAACACGCCGAACAGCAGGTAGTACAGGCACATGAAGGCCATGATCGCCACGAAGCCCCAGGCGACGCTGTGCAGGCCCTTGGCGATGTTGTCGGCGCCCAGGCTGGGGCCGATCGCGCTTTCCTCGACGATGTCCATCGGCGCGGCGAGCGAGCCGGAGCGCAGCAGCAGCGCGAGGTCGTTGGCCTCCTGGATGTTGGCCATGCCGGTGATCTGGAAGCGCTCGCCGAGCTCGCTCTGGATGCGCGGCCAGGTGATGATCTCGCCGGTCTTCTTCTCGAACAGCACGATCGCCATGCGCTTGCCGACGTTGTCGCGCGTGATGTCCGACAGGATCTTGGCACCGCGCGAGTTGACCGTCAGGTTGACGATCGCGCTCTGCGACTGCTGGTCGAAGTTGGGCTGCGCGTCGACCAGGTCGTCGCCGCTGATGACGATGTCCTTCTTGACCGGCACCGAGATGTGGTTGCGGTCGAGGTAGCGATCGTCGCCGGCCGGCAGCGTCGCCGACGGGTTGCCGATCGCGGCCTGGCCCTCGGCGCTCTCGTCGACCATGTGGACTTCCAGCGTCGCGGTGCGGCCGATCGTCTCCTTGGCCTTGGCGGTGTCCTGGATCCCGGGCAGCTCGACGACGATGCGGTCGGGGCCCTGCTGCTGGATCACCGGCTCCGTGGTGCCCAGGCCGGCGACGCGGTTGCCCAGCGTCGTCATGTTCTGCTTGATCGCGGCGTCCTGGATCTTCTGCAGCGCCGGCGGCTTGATGGTGCCCGTGAAGACGGTGTCCGCGCCGTCGGTCGACTGCGTCCACTGCCAGTCGGAGAAGTCGTCGTTGAGCAGGTCCTGCGCCTTGGCTGCCGCGGCGGCGTCGTGGAAGCGCACGGAGACCACGTTCTGCGAGCGCGTCACGGCGCCGCGCAGGGTCTTCTCGCGCAGCCGGGTGCGGATGTCGGTGACCAGCGTGTCGACCTTCTTGTCGACCGCGGCCGAGAGGTCGACCTGCAGCAGGAAGTGCACGCCGCCGCGCAGGTCCAGGCCGAGGTACATCGGCGCCGCGCGCACGGCCGCCATCCACGCCGGCGCGCGCGACTGCAGGTTCAGCGCGACGACGTAGGCGGGCGACTCCGGGTCGCCGCCGGCGTTGAGGCCGTTGGCGAGGACGTCCTTGGCGCGGTACTGCGTGTCCGTGTCGCGGAAACGCGCGCGGATGGTGCCGTTGTCGAGCGTCACGTAGTCGGGCTCGATCTTCGCGCCGGCGAGCAGCGCCTTGACCTGGGCGACCGTGCCGTCGTCGACGTGCACGGCGGTCTTGCCGGCCGAGACCTGCACCGCCGGGGCGTCGCCGTAGAAGTTGGGCACGGTGTAGAGCGCGCCCAGCAGCACGGCGACCACCAGCACCACGTATTTCCAGACAGGATAGCGATTCATGCGTTGTTCCTCGGGGAGCGGCGCGGGCCCGGGCGGGCGCTCGCGCCGCGCGGCCGTCAG
>DASVLN010000698.1:0-2953 GCA_036384855.1 Burkholderiaceae bacterium
TCGCGTCCGCCGGGCTCGTCGTCTCGGGGACGGGCCGGTCAGAGGGCCGCGGCCTCCGCCTTCGGACGGTCGCCGCTCTTGCCCGAGGGCTGGATGTCGAGCACCACCTCGTCCTTGTCGTCCATGTCGACGCTCAGGCGGCCGCCGTCCACGAGGCGGCCGAACAGCAGTTCGTCGGCCAGTGCGCGGCGGATCGTGTCCTGGATGAGGCGCTGCATCGGCCGCGCACCCATGAGCGGGTCGAAGCCCTTCTTGCCGAGGTACTTGCGCAGGGCGTCGGAGAAGGTGACCTCGACCTTCTTCTCGGCCAGCTGGCCCTCGAGCTGCAGCAGGAACTTGTCGACGACGCGCAGGATGATCTCCTCGTCCAGCGGCCGGAAGTTCACGATCGCGTCCAGGCGGTTGCGGAACTCGGGCGTGAACAGGCGCTTGATGTCGGCCATCTCGTCGCCCTGCTCGCGCTTGGTCGTGAAGCCGATCGTCGACTTGTTCATCGTCTCGGCGCCCGCGTTCGTCGTCATGATGATGATGACGTTGCGGAAGTCGGCCTTGCGCCCGTTGTTGTCCGTCAGCGTGCCGTGGTCCATGACCTGCAGCAGCACGTTGAAGACGTCCGGGTGAGCCTTCTCGATCTCGTCGAGCAGCAGCACGCAGTGCGGCTTCTTGGTGACCTGCTCGGTCAGCAGGCCGCCCTGGTCGAAGCCGACGTAGCCCGGGGGCGCGCCGATCAGGCGGCTGACGGCGTGGCGCTCCATGTACTCCGACATGTCGAAGCGGATCAGGTCGATGCCGAGGATGAACGCGAGCTGCTTGGCGACCTCCGTCTTGCCGACGCCCGTCGGGCCGGAGAACAGGAACGCGCCGATCGGCTTGTCCGGCTTGCCCAGGCCCGAGCGCGCCATCTTGATCGCGGCCGACAGGGCGTCGATGGCCGGATCCTGGCCGAAGACGACGCTCTTCAGGTCGCGGTCGATGGTGCGCAGGCGGTCGCGGTCGTCCGTCGATACCGAGGCCGGCGGGATGCGCGCGATCTTGGCGACGATCTCCTCGACCTCGTTGCGCGTGATGGTCTTCTTCTGCTTGGACTTCGGCAGGATGCGCTGCGCGGCGCCGGCCTCGTCGATCACGTCGATGGCCTTGTCCGGAAGGTGGCGGTCGTTGATGTACTTGGCCGACAGCTCCGCCGCGGCCTGCAGCGCCCCGAGGGCGAACTTGACGCTGTGGTGCTCCTCGAAGCGCGACTTCAGGCCCTTCAGGATCTCCACCGTCTGCTCGATCGTCGGCTCGTTGACGTCGACCTTCTGGAAGCGCCGCGACAGCGCCGCATCCTTCTCGAAGATGCCGCGGTACTCGGTGAAGGTCGTCGCGCCGATGCACTTCATCGTGCCGTTGGACAGCGCCGGCTTGAGCAGGTTGCTCGCGTCCAGCGTGCCGCCCGACGCGGCGCCCGCGCCGATCAGCGTGTGGATCTCGTCGATGAACAGCACCGCGCGGGGCTGGTCCTTGAGCTGCTTGAGGACGCCCTTCAGGCGCTGCTCGAAGTCGCCGCGGTATTTGGTGCCGGCCAGCAACGCGCCCATGTCGAGCGAGTAGACGACCGCGTCCGCGAGCACCTCGGGCACGTCGTTCTGCGTGATGCGCCACGCGAGGCCCTCGGCGATCGCCGTCTTGCCCACGCCGGCCTCGCCAACCAGCAGCGGGTTGTTCTTGCGCCGGCGGCACAGGATCTGGATCACGCGCTCGACCTCGTGCTCGCGGCCGATCAGCGGATCGATCTTGCCGTCGCGCGCCATCTGGTTGAGGTTCTGCGTGAACTGCTCGAGCGGGGAGCCCTTGCCCTCGCCGCCCTCGTCCTTCTCGGCGGCCTCGCCGCCGCCCTCGCCGGCCGACTTCGGCGGCTCCGGCGGATCGGACTTCTTGATGCCGTGGGCGATGTAGTTGACGACGTCCAGGCGCGTCACGCCCTGCTGGTGCAGGTAGTAGACGGCGTGCGAGTCCTTCTCGCCGAAGATGGCCACCAGCACGTTGGCGCCGGTGACTTCCTTCTTGCCGCCGCCGGTGGACTGCACGTGCATGATCGCGCGCTGGATCACGCGCTGGAACCCGAGCGTCGGCTGGGTGTCGACCTCCTCGGAGCCGCCGACCGTGGGCGTGTTCTCGCGGATGAAGGTGGACAGGCTCTTTCGCAGGTCCTCGATGTTGGCCGCGCAGGCGCGCAGCACCTCGGCGGCCGACGGGTTGTCGAGCAGCGCGAGCAGCAGGTGCTCCACGGTGATGAATTCGTGCCGCTGCTGACGTGCCTCGACAAACGCCATGTGCAGGCTGACTTCCAGTTCTTGCGCAATCATGCGGCCTCCATAATGCATTGAAGCGGGTGTCCGTAGCGACGTGCAGCGGCCAGCACCAACTCGACCTTCGTGGCGGCGATGTCCTTGGTGAACAGCCCGCAGACGCCGCGACCCTCGTGGTGGATCTTGAGCATGATCTGCGTGGCGGTCTCGAGGTCGAGCTTGAAGTACTCCTGCAGCACCATCACGACGAACTCCATCGGCGTGAAGTCGTCGTTCAGCAGCACCACCTGGTACATGCGCGGCGGCTTGGTGCGGGCAGCCTTGCGCTCTGCCACGACGGCCTGATCGGAGTCAGGCGTGACGGGCTGCGGCGGCAGCGGCGGCGTTGGAGGGTTTTCCTCAGGCATGAAATCGATTCTATAGACTCGCACGCGTCCGGACACGATCGGCATATCGTCGCCTTGACGAGGTGTCGATCATTGCCGGATAAAGTCGACTCAGGGGCAGCATTTCGGGACGAGCCCCCTCAATTCAAGAACGGCGTGGCAGGCCGCGCGCCCGGCGGTCGAGCGGCCGGCCCGCAGCCTGCCGGCCAGTCCGCTTGCAGGTGCCGTGCCAACCGCCGCGCCGCCGGCGCGAGGCTCGCGAACGAGGGCGCGACC
>DASVLN010000699.1:0-6733 GCA_036384855.1 Burkholderiaceae bacterium
CTGCAGCCCGGCGGTGGCCGGCTCCAGCAGCGCGTAGGCCCCGTCGGACTTGCGCAGCGTCTCCGCGGACGCCTGCGTCGCCGACGGCGCCAGCGTCGCGACCACGTAGGAGCCGGCGTCCGTGAGCGCGGCCGGCGTGCCGGAGAAGGTCCCCACCGTGCGCACGACGCCGTTGCCGATCGCCAGCAGCGTGCGCAGGTCGGCCACGTACAGCGACTGCGCGTCGGCCGTCGCCGGCGGCGGCAGCAGCGCAGCGCCGAAGTCGTGCAGGTCGTGCGCGGCGTCGACCGCGACGCCGCCGGCGCTCCAGCGGATCGCGTACAGCGCGTTGGAGACCCGCAGGTAGCCCAGGCCCGCGATGGACGGGTCGGCCCCGACCCAGCCGTCGTAGGTGCCCATCGTCGCGACCGTGGGCTCGGCCACGGCGTGGAACGAGGCGTCGACGATCGCCCAGGTGGTGGGGGTCATCGCCGTGCCCGAGCGCGTGCTGTACGAGGTGAACAGGTACTGCGGCAGGCCGGTGGACGCGTCGCGCAGCGGCGCCACGATGCCCAGGATCGAGATCGGCGCGTCGGCGGCGCCCATGGTCGACCGGATCGCCCAGTCGTGCGCGCCGCCCCGGGCGTCGATCCAGGCGTCCGTGCCGTCGGCCGACATCGTCGTCACCGAGACGGGCGAGGTCACGTCGGTGGCCGACGACAGCTGCACCGGCGCATGCGGCTGGCCGCCGCGCAGGTCGATGGTATAGAGCTTGCCGTCGTTGTCGAAGAACGCGCGCACGTGGCCGGTGGTCGTCGTCGTCCGGGTCGCCGGATCGACCTGCGTCGCGTCGGAGAAGACGAGATGGGAGGACGTCCACACCGTGCCGTTGCTCGACGAGATCTGCACCGTCTCCACCGCGGTGCCCGGGCGCGCCGGATCCCAGACGCGCACGTACTGGTGGTTGACGTCCTGGGCCACGAAGTCGGCGAGCAGCAGGGCCGATTCCGGCCCGACCGGCGTCGTGCCGCCGCCTCCGGGAGGATCCGAGCTGCCACCGCCACCACCGCCGCAAGCCGCCAGCCCGAAGGCGATCGCCGCGCACGCGAGCGCGCTTCCCGGCCGGCGCGCGCGCCCCGAGCTTCCAAGCATCGTTTCGATTCCCCCGTGCCGTTTCGTGAACTGCGGCCGGCGGGCGGGCCGCGGACGCGTCGACTTAAACCTACAGTGGTTGAAATGTAGGCAGGGAAAGGACAAGATGGAACCGGAACAACACCCTATTCGACCCTTTGGGGGTCACGAACTCGTCGCACGCTGTAACCTCGGGAATCGACGTTCAGACGCTCGCCGCTGACCGGATTGCTCTGATGGCGCCTTGACCTTCGCTCAGTACTTGCCCTAGAGAACGAAGCGCTCGGTCCGGACTCCATCAAAACATTCCAGACGCCTCTGCCGCACGGGTTGCAAGCCCGCAACCGCATTCGCACGCAGAAGCGCCGTGTTTCCATTCAGCCAGGAGGTCAGACATGGACGTGATCAGCCAGTTCGCAGCCCGCTACGAACGCACCCGCGAAGAGGAACTCTCCCTCGAGGAGTACCTCGCCGAGTGCAAGCGCAACCCCCTGGCTTACGCGACGGCCGCCGAGCGCATGCTCAAGGCCATCGGCGACCCGCAGACCATCGACACGCGCAACGACCCGCGCCTGTCGCGCCTGTTCGCCAACAAGGTCATCAAGATCTATCCCGCCTTCGCCGAGTTCTACGGCATGGAGGACGCGATCGAGCAGGTCGTCTCCTACTTCCGCCACGCCGCGCAGGGCCTGGAGGAGAAGAAGCAGATCCTCTACCTGCTCGGCCCGGTGGGCGGCGGCAAGAGCTCCATCGCCGAGCGGCTGAAGGCGCTGATGGAGCAGGTGCCGTTCTACGCGATCAAGGGCTCGCCGGTGAACGAGTCGCCGCTCGGCCTGTTCAACGCCACGGAGGACGGCCCGATCCTCGAGAGCGAGTACGGCATCCCGCGCCGCTACCTCAATCGCATCATGTCGCCGTGGGCGGTCAAGCGGCTCGAGGAGTACGGCGGCGACATCCGCAAGTTCCGCGTCGTCAAGCGCCGCCCGTCGATCCTCAAGCAGGTCGGCATCAGCAAGACCGAGCCGGGCGACGAGAACAACCAGGACATCTCGTCGCTGGTCGGCAAGGTCGACATCCGCAAGCTCGAGAGCTACGCGCAGGACGACCCGGACGCGTACAGCTACTCCGGCGGCCTGTGCCTGTCCAACCAGGGCCTGCTCGAGTTCGTCGAGATGTTCAAGGCGCCGATCAAGGTGCTGCACCCGTTGCTGACGGCCACGCAGGAAGGCAACTTCAAGGGCACCGAGGGCTTCGGCGCGATCCCGTTCGACGGCATCGTGCTCGCGCACTCCAACGAGAGCGAGTGGAAGACCTTCCGCAACAACAAGAACAACGAGGCCTTCCTCGACCGCATCTACATCGTCAAGGTGCCGTACTGCCTGCGCGTGAGCGAGGAAGTCAAGATCTACGAGAAGCTGATCCGCGGCTCGTCGCTCGCCGAGGCCACCTGCGCGCCGGGCACGCTGAAGATGATGGCGCAGTTCGCGATGCTCACGCGTCTGAAGGAGCCCGAGAACTCGTCGCTGTACTCGAAGATGCAGATCTACGACGGCGAGAACCTCAAGGACACCGACCCGCGCGCCAAGAGCTACCAGGAGTACCGCGACTACGCCGGCGTCGACGAGGGCATGAGCGGGATCTCGACGCGCTTCGCGTACAAGATCCTGTCCAAGGTCTTCAACTTCGATTCCGCCGAGGTCGCCGCCAACCCGGTGCACCTGATGTACGTGCTCGAGCAGCAGATCGAGCGCGAGCAGTTCCCGCAGGAGGTCGAGCAGAAGTACATCTCCTTCATCAAGGAGAACCTGGCCCCGCGCTACGCGGAGTTCATCGGCAAGGAGATCCAGACGGCGTACCTCGAGAGCTACTCGGAGTACGGCCAGAACATCTTCGACCGCTACGTGACCTACGCCGACTACTGGATCCAGGACCAGGAGTACCGCGACACCGACACGGGCGAGGTCTTCGACCGCGCGGCGCTGAACGCCGAGCTCGAGAAGATCGAGAAGCCCGCGGGCATCTCCAACCCGAAGGACTTCCGCAACGAGATCGTCAACTTCGTGCTGCGCGCCCGCGCCCAGAACGCCGGCAAGAACCCGGCATGGACGAGCTACGAGAAGCTGCGCGTCGTGATCGAGAAGAAGATGTTCTCCAACACGGAGGAGCTGCTGCCCGTCATCAGCTTCAACGCGAAGGCGAGTGCCGACGAGGCGCGCAAGCACGAGGACTTCGTCAACCGCATGGTGCAGAAGGGCTACACGCCCAAGCAGGTGCGCTTGCTTTGCGAGTGGTACCTGCGGGTGCGCAAGAGCTCCTGAGGTTTCCCCGTTTGACGGCATTTCAACGACAGCCGTTCCGTCGCCTCGTGATGCTCCCGGCGCTGCCGCTCGCGCGCCCTGCGGGGAGTTCAAGGGAGCGCCGGATCCGGCTCCGCCGGGCCGGTCGCGGAGCCCCCCCTCGGGGGGCAGCGAGCGCCAGCGAGCGTGGGGGCTAACATCTTTATGCTTCAGCAGATCATCGATCGACGCCTGTCCGGCAAGAACAAGTCGGTCGGCAACCGCGAGCGCTTCCTGCGCCGCCACAAGGAGCAGATCCGCGAGGCGGTGCGGCGCGCGGTGGACGGCCGCGGCATCCGCGACCTGGAGAAGGGCGAGGACGTCCACATCCCCAAGCGCGACCTCAGCGAACCCGTCTTCGGCCACGGCCAGGGCGGCCGGCGGGAGGCGGTGCATCCGGGCAACCAGGAATACGTCACCGGCGACCGCATCAAGCGCCCCGACGGTGGCGGAGGCGGGGGCGGGGGCGGCAGCCAGGCGAGCGACTCCGGCGAGGGCGAGGACGACTTCGTCTTCCACCTGTCGAAGGAGGAGTTCATGCAGGCCTTCTTCGACGACCTCGCGCTGCCCAACCTGACTCGCACCCAACTCGCCGAGATCCCTGAATACAAGTCGCACCGCGCCGGCTTCGTCAACGACGGCACGCCCAGCAACCTGAGCATCGTGCGCTCGATGCGCGGCGCGCTCGGCCGGCGCATCGCGTTGTCGGCCGACACCCGCCAGGAGCTGCACGACGCCGAGCGCCAGCTCGACGAGCTGGAACGCCAGGGCGCCGACGACGCCGTCACGCGCAAGCACAAGGCCGAGCTGGTCGAGAAGATCCAGGCGCTGCGGGCACGGGTCGCGCGCGTGCCCTTCCTCGATCCGCTGGACCTGAAGTTCCGCAACCGCGTGCGCGTGCCGGTGCCCACGACGCGGGCCGTGATGTTCTGCCTGATGGACGTCTCGGGCTCCATGGACGAGTCGCGCAAGGATCTCGCCAAGCGCTTCTTCATCCTGCTGTACCTGTTCCTCACGCGGCACTACGAGAAGATCGAGGTGGTCTTCATCCGCCACCACACGCAGGCCTCGGAGGTCGACGAGCAGAACTTCTTCCACGCGACCGAGACCGGCGGCACGGTGGTCTCCAGCGCGCTGGTGCTGATGGACGAGATCATCCGCCAGCGCTATCCGTCCAGCGAATGGAACATCTACGGCGCGCAGGCGAGCGACGGCGACAACTGGCACCACGACAGCGGCCGCTGCCGCGAGCTGCTGGTCGACAAGATCCTGCCCATGTGCCGCTACTTCGCCTACGTGCAGGTCGCCGAGCCCGAGCAGAACCTGTGGGAGGAATACAGCCGCATCCAGGGCGAGGTGCCGCACTTCGCGATGCGCAAGGCGATCGAGGCATCGCAGATCTACCCCGTGTTCCGCGAGCTGTTCCGCAAGGAAGGAGCGCAGGCATGAGCTTCCCCGAGAACCGGCGCGCGGTCGGTCGCAACGCGAGCGCCGACGAGTACGGCGGCCGCCGGCGCCAGGGGCCGCCGCAGGAGATCGCGCCTCTGAACGAGCGCCCCGCGCAGCCGCTGCCCTCGCCGAGCGACTGGACCTTCGACATGATCGAGCGGTACCACGAGGTGATCCGCGACACGGCGGGCCGCTTCGGGCTCGACACGTATCCGAACCAGCTCGAGATCATCACCTCCGAGCAGATGATGGACGCCTACGCCAGCGTGGGCATGCCGGTGAACTACCGCCACTGGAGCTACGGCAAGGAGTTCATCGCCACCGAGAAGAACTACAAGCGCGGCCAGATGGGCCTCGCCTACGAGATCGTCATCAACTCGGACCCGTGCATCTCCTACCTGATGGAGGAGAACACGATGGCGATGCAGGCGCTCGTCATCGCGCACGCGGCCTACGGCCACAACAGCTTCTTCAAGGGCAACTACCTGTTCCGGATGTGGACGGACGCGTCGTCGATCATCGACTACCTCGTCTACTCGAAGGACTACGTCGCCCGCTGCGAGGAGCGCCACGGCATCGAGGCGGTCGAGGAGCTGCTCGACTCCTGCCACGCGCTGATGAACCACGGCGTCGACCGCTACCGGCGGCCGAGCAAGCTCTCGCTCGCGCAGGAGCAGGCGCGGCGCGAGGATCGCGAAGCCTACGCCCAGCTGCAGGTCAACGACCTCTGGCGCACGCTGCCGCGCCGCGCCGACAAGGACGACGCCGCCGCGCCCGAGCGCCGCTTCCCGAGCGAGCCGCAGGAGAACCTGCTGTACTTCATCGAGAAGAACGCGCCGCTGCTGGAGCCGTGGCAGCGCGAGATCGTGCGCATCGTGCGGAAGATCGCGCAGTACTTCTACCCGCAGCGCCAGACGCAGGTGATGAACGAGGGCTGGGCGACGTTCTGGCACCACCGGCTGCTCAACCAGATGTACGACGACGGCTACCTCGCCGACGGCATGATGATCGAGTGGCTGAAGTCGCACACCAACGTGATCGCGCAGCCGCCCGTGACCTCGAAGTACTACTCGGGCATCAACCCGTACGCGCTGGGCTTCGCGATGTACACCGACATCCGCCGCGTCTGCGAGAACCCGACCGACGAGGATCGCCACTGGTTCCCCGACTTCGCGGGCACCCCCTGGCTGCCGACGCTGGATCACGCGATGCGCAACTTCAAGGACGAGAGCTTCATCGGCCAGTACCTCTCGCCCAAGCTGATGCGCGATTTCCGGCTGTTCGCCATCGTCGACGACGAGAAGGATTCCGAGCTCGAGATCTCCGCGATCCACGACGAGAGCGGCTACCGCCGGCTGCGCGAGGCGCTGTCGCGGCAGTACGACCTCGGCTCGCGCGAGCCCAACATCCAGGTCTGGAACGTGAACCTGCGCGGCGACCGCTCGCTCACCCTGCGCCACACGCAGCACAACGACCGGCCGCTGCACGAGACCTCGCAGGAGGTGCTCAAGCACGTGGCGCGGCTGTGGGGCTTCGACGTGCATCTCGAGAGCGTCAACGGCAAGGGCGACACGACCCGCCGGTGGACGGTCACGCCGCCCAAGAGCTGAGCCGCGCCGGAAGGCACGGGCGGCCGCCGCGCGCGGCCGTCGCCGTTTGCGCGGTGGCACGCCGGGGCGTCGCGGCGCGCGGCCACAATGCGGCCATTGCAGCGCCTGCCATCGACATGCACGTCCGCGACTTCGACCCCGTGACCGACATCCCCGCCGTCGCCGCGCTGTTCGGCCAGCTCGGCTACCCGACCGAGCCCGAGGCGTTGCGCGCGCGGGCGGACGCGG
>DASVLN010000700.1:0-4149 GCA_036384855.1 Burkholderiaceae bacterium
CAGGCCGCTGCCCAGCACCGCGCCCTCGGCCGCGACCAGCAGCATCGCCGCGATCGGTCCGCTCGCGACGACCGCGCCGACCGCCGGCACCGCGAGGACGACCCCGGCGGCGAGGCCGCCCAGGGCGCCCCACAGGCTGCCGAGGCGGCTCCACTTGCGCAGCCGGGCCTCCATCGTGGGGGCATCGGGCAGGCCCTCGCGGCTGCCGACCACCGACAGCTGCGCGGGATCGAGGCCGCCGGCGGCGAGCGTCTCGGCCAGCTGCCGCGCGTCCTCGAACGTGGCGCAGACGGCCACGAGCGGCTCGGGATCGCGGTCGGCGGCCATCGGCTCCAGGTGGATCGAGGAAGGGCGAGGCCGCGCGGCGGTCGGACCGCGGCTCACGCCGGGTGCGCGTGCGTCGACGCCTCGGCGAGGAACTGCTCGTAGGCGTCGATCGCGCTCGCGCCGTACATCAGCGCCGGTCCGCCGCCCATGTAGACGGCCACGGCGACGGTCTCCTCGATCTCGCCGCGCGTCGCGCCCATCGCCACCAGCGCCTTGGCATGGAAGCCGATGCAGCCCTCGCAGCGGGCCGCGATGCCGAGTGCGAGCGCCATCAGCTCCTTGTGCTTCGCCGTCAGGCTGCCCGCGTCCATCGCGCCCGCGGAGAGGCGGCGAAAGCCGTGCATCGCCGCGGGCTGGCTCTCGCGCAGGCCGGCGATGCGCGCGGAGATCTCGCGCGTCAGCCGGGGATAGGACACGTGGCCGGTGCTCATGGGATCCTCTCGGAAGGCGGCGCGACGGACCGGGTGCCGCGCAGCCGCCTCGCGCGGACGAAGCCATCATGCGCCCCCGCGCGCCGCGTGCCTTGCGTTGCCGCAAGCGCCGTCAATCGGCCCCCGCCAGCACCGCGACGTGCGCGGCCACGCTGCGCGCGAGGCTCGGCAGGTGGTAGCCGCCTTCCAGCGACGACACGATGCGGCCCCCGCAGTGCCGCCGCGCGAGCGCGAGCAGCTCGCGCGTCACCCACTGGAAGTCGGCCTCGACGAGGCCGAGATTGCCCATGTCGTCCGCGCGGTGGCCGTCGAAGCCGGCCGAGACGACGACCAGCTGCGGCGCGAAGTCCTCCATCGCGGGCAGCCAGCGGCTCGCGACCGCGTCGCGGAACGCCGGCCCGCCGGAGCGCGGCGGCAGCCCGACGTTGATCATGTTCGCGCCGGAGGTGTCGTGCGGGAACGGGTAGAGGTCGATCTCGTAGGTCGAGCACATCAGCACGCGCGGATCGTCGCGGAAGATGTCCTGGCTGCCGTTGCCGTGGTGGACGTCGAAGTCGACCAGCGCGACGCGCTCCAGCCCGTGCACCTCCAGCGCATGGCGGATGCCCACCGCCACGTTGTCGAAGAAGCAGAAGCCCATCGCCGCGGCGCGCTCGGCGTGGTGGCCCGGCGGCCGGACGCAGCAGAACGCGGTGTCGGCCTGGCCCGCGAGCACGAGGTCGGTGGCGAGGACGACGGCGCCGGCCGCCCGCAGCGCGGCGATCGCCGAGTGCGGGTTCATGCAGGTGTCGGGGTCGATCGCGACGTAGCCCTCGATCGGCGTCGACGCGAGGATGTGCGCGACATGCTCGGGCGCATGCGCGCGGCACAGCTGCTCCTGCGTCGCGAGCGGCGCGTCATGGACGCTCAGGAAGTCCAGCAGCCCGTCGAACAGCAGGCGGTCGTGGATGGCGGCCAGCCGGGCCGGGCTTTCGGGGTGGCCGGCGCCCATCTCGTGGCGCATGCAGTCGGCGTGCGTGACGTAGGCGCAGCGCATCGCCGGTCTCAGGCGGTCCCCTCGGGCGCCTTCACGAGCAGCACGGGCACCGGGGCGTGGCGCACGACCAGCTCGGCATCGCTGCCCAGCGTCAGGCGCCGGACGCCGCGCCGCCCGTGCGTGCCCATGACGATCAGCTGGCAGCGCTGGCGCGAGGCCTGGTCCACGATCGCGTCGGAGACCGCGCCGGCGCCGGCGTCCACCACCTGCGTCTCGCAGGGCACGCCGGCCTTCGCGGCCTCGCGCGCCGCGTCGTCGACGATCTCCTGCCCGGCGCGCCGCAGCATGTCGGACAGCTCGCCGTAGTTGACGTAGCCGGCCGCGCCCATCAGCAACGCAGGCTCGGCGGCCACGTGCAGCAGGACCACCGTGGCACGGCCGTCCGCGGCAAGGCCGAGGGCCTCGCGCAGGCCGCAGCGCGACGGCACGCTGCCGTCGACGGGAACGAGGATGCGTGAATACATGGAAGGCTCCGGGCGCCGGCCGATCCGGCGTGAAGCCATTGTTCGCATCCGGCGCGTGAACGGCCTTGCGACAGCTCAATCGGCCCGCCTCCCGCCGCCGGGCGCGTCAGAAGAAGCCGAGCGCGCCGGGCGAGTAGCTCACCAGGAGGTTCTTGGTCTGCTGGTAGTGGTCGAGCATCTGCTTGTGCGTCTCGCGGCCGATGCCCGATTCCTTGTAGCCGCCGAAGGCCGCGTGCGCCGGGTAGGCGTGGTAGCAGTTCGTCCAGACGCGCCCGGCCTGGATGCCCCGTCCCATGCGGTACGCGCGGCTGCCGTCGCGCGTCCACACGCCGGCGCCGAGGCCGTACGGCGTGTCGTTGGCGATCGCGAGGGCGTCGGCCTCGTCGGTGAACGTCGTCACGGCGAGGACCGGGCCGAAGATCTCCTCGCGGAACACCCGCATCCGGTTGTGGCCCTGCAGCACCGTCGGCTGGATGTAGAAGCCGCCCGCGAGATCGCCCGGCATCTTCGCCGCGGCGCCGCCGGCGAGCACCTTCGCGCCCTCCCGGCGGCCGACGTCCAGGTACGACAGGATCTTGTCCTGCTGCGCCGCGCTGGCCTGCGCGCCGATCATCGTCGCGGTATCGAGCGGGTTGCCCTGGCGGATCGCGTTGACGCGCTCGAGGGCGCGCGCCATGAAGCGGTCGAAGATCGACGCCTGCACCAGCGCCCGGCTCGGGCAGGTGCACACCTCGCCCTGGTTGAACGCGAACAGCACGAGGCCCTCGATCGCCTTGTCCAGGAAGTCGTCGTCGGCGGCCATCACGTCGTCGAAGAAGATGTTGGGACTCTTGCCGCCCAGCTCCAGCGTCGCCGGGATGAGATTGCCGGCCGCCGCCTGCGCGATCGTGCGGCCGGTGGCCGTGCTGCCGGTGAACGCGATCTTGGCGATGCGCTTGCTCTGCGCGAGCGGCAGGCCGGCCTCGGCGCCGTAGCCATTGACGATGTTGAGCACGCCCGGCGGCAGCAGGTCGGCGACGAGCTCGGCCAGGACGAGGATGCTGACCGGCGTCGATTCGGCCGGCTTGAGCACGACGCAGTTGCCCGCGCCCAGCGCCGGCGCGAGCTTCCACGCCGCCATCAGGATCGGGAAGTTCCAGGGGATGATCTGCCCGACGACGCCCAGGGGCTCGTGGAAGTGGTAGGCGACGGTGTTGCGGTCGATCTCGCTGATCGCCCCCTCCTGCGCCCGCAGGCAGCCGGCGAAGTAGCGGAAGTGATCGACCGCCAGCGGGATGTCGGCGTTGAGCGTCTCGCGCATGGGCTTGCCGTTGTCCACGGTCTCCGCCCATGCGAGGCGCTCCGTGTTCTGCTCGATGCGGTCGGCGATCTTCAGCAGGACGTTGGCGCGTTCGGCCGGCGACGTGGCGCCCCAGGCGGCGGCCGCGGCGTGGGCGGCGTCGAGCGCGCGCTCGATGTCCTCGGCGCCGGAGCGCGCGACCTGGGTGTAGACGCGGCCGGTGATCGGCGTGATCACGTCGAACGCGCGGCCGTCGGCGGCCGGCACGAAGCGGCCGCCGATGAAGTTGTCGTAGCGCGGCTTGAACTCGATCGGGGCGCCGGGGGTGTTCGGTTGGGCGTACAGCATGCGTGTCTCCTTGCGGTCGTGGGATGCGGCCCTGGGACGGCAGGCATGCCGGCCGGGGCCGCGCCGCCTTCGCATGGCGCGTGCCAGCGCGATTCGGACCGCACCGGCGCGATCCCGCGCAAGAAGTCCGTCAGGCGGCCGGCGCAGACTGTCGCGCGCGCCGCGATGTCGGCGCGACATGTCACGAAACGGGACAGGCGCCGCGCCGATTCGCGGCGGACCGCTTGCGGCGCCGCGTGCCGGCGCTACGCTGGCGCGCGGACG
>DASVLN010000701.1:0-5054 GCA_036384855.1 Burkholderiaceae bacterium
CGGGCAGCGAACCGGCCGACGGCGAAGTGGGAGAGGCAGGCGAAGTCATCGAGGCACCAAAATATTCCAGATGGAAATTTTTAGCGTTCGATAGAAATCTGTCAACTGGTATATTTTGCGGACGGCGCAATGCCGCCACCGACCCCATGACCGAACCGACCCGCCCCCGCCACCGCCCCGAGCTCGGCTACGCGCGCGGAGACCAGACGCGCCGGCGCATCGTCGACGCCGCGATCCGCCTGTTCGGCCAGCGCGGCTTCGAAGGCGCGTCCACGCGCGACATCGCCCGGCTGGCCGGCGTCAACGCGCCCGCGCTGCAGTACTACTTCGACGGCAAGGAAGGCCTGTACCGCGCCTGCGCCGAGCACATCGCCGAGACCATGGCCGCGCACTTCGAGCCGGCGCTGCAGGCCGCGGAGGCCGTGCTGGCCCGCGACGCCGGCCGCGAGGAGCTCATCGAGGCCTACCTGCGCCTGCAGGACGCGATGGCCGAACACCTGCTGACGTCCCCGGACGCCCAGGATCGACGCCTGTTCGCCACCCACGAGCAGATCGGCAACGGCCCCGGCATGCTGCTGGAGATCCTCGACACGATGCGCCCCCGCCTGATGCGCCCCAGCGTGGCCATCGTCGCGCGCCTGACGGGCCGGGCCGAGGAAGACCCGCTGACCCTCGTGCGCGTGATGACGCTGCACGGGCAGATGGCCGTGTTCCACATGGGCCAGCGCGCGAAGCTCGACCTGATCGCGCTGCCCGACGACGAGCAACGGTTCACGCTCATCCGCGAGGTGGTGCGGGCGCAGACGCGGGCGGTGATCGGGAGTTGGGAGGGCTGACCGGGGCGATGACATTGGCCTGGTCGTGACGCCGCTGCGGCCGAAGGCCCGGCCGTCTGCGACAGCCCCGCCTGCCATCCGGCCGAACCGGCGATCTGTTCTCGGCGTTGAATTCATTCCCCCCGGAGTGCAACGAACTCTTCTCCCCGATGAATGACGTCATCGCCGGACTTCGATGACTCAACGCGCGGTGCAATGAATTCGACTCCGCGGCGAGTTCATTGGATCGCCGGCTGAACTCATTCATCGTTGCGGTGAACTCATTCGTTTCGGGATTGAATCAATTCATTCGTCGACATAATTGACGAACCAAAACGGTGACATCGTTATGTCGCGAGTCGAATTCATTCCGTCCCACACGGATTGGGCGAGGCAGGCGAAGCCTCAGAGCTCTGAATGAGCGACGGCTGCCCTGCGACCCGCATCATCAGCAACGCGCGCCGACCTTCGTTCAGAACGTCACATGGTTCGACAGCAAGACGGCCAGGCATTTCATGCTTCCCGCCAGCACCCGGCATTGGCTGCTCAACCAAACAACTGAAGGGTAGTCTCATGTTCGCAAACACCGATGCACTCGCAGGCGCTTTGATCGCCGTTCTGAGCGAATCCAGGCGCCTGGAACGCCTGCTCGCCAGCGCATCACTTCCTGACGACGAGGAGCGACGGCTGATGGATCGCGTGGAGCAGATGCACGCGGCTTACGGTGAACTCGCCGAGGAGTACGAGCGCCGCCTGGCCCATCATCCCGGACTGTTGTCACTGGACTCGCTCAAGGCGCGCATTGCGTCGGAGTTCCGATAGCTGGCGTACCTGAGCGGTCTGCCAGTAGAGGCTCTCAGACCTGACGCGGAGCCAACAACAGCAAAAAGCCCCTGATTCCGTGAAGAATCAAGGGCTTAGCTATTTGGTGGCCTGGGGCGGAATCGAACCACCGACACGCGGATTTTCAATCCGCTGCTCTACCAACTGAGCTACCAGGCCAGTGTCTTTGCAGACGTCTTCGTCGATGCGTTCCAGGCGGAGCGACCAGCGAAGCCCACTAGTGTACCAGCTTTTTCGGTTTCGGCCGTGTTGCCGAGGAAAACGTTGGGTGGGCGGGACGTGCGTGCGCCTCGCGGGCGCGCGTGGGTCAGGCGCCGATGCCGCGCTTGCCGCGCGAGAGGTCGACGCCGAGTTGCTTGAGCTTGCGGTACAGGTGGGTGCGCTCGAGGCCGGTCTTCTCGGCGACGCGGGTCATCGAGCCGTTCTCGCGGGCGAGGTGGAACTCGAAGTAGCTCTTCTCGAAGGCGTCGCGGGCCTCGCGCAGCGGGCGGTCGAGGTCGAAGCTCTGTTCGGGCTGCGGGCCGAGGTTCAGCGGGGCGGCCGGCTGCAGGCCCAGGCCGCCGGTCATCGCGGCCTCGACCGTCATCGCTTCCGGGCGGTAGCCGCCGAGGGCGTGGTTGTCGGCCGGCAGCGCGCCGCGCTGGGACGGGCGGGCAAGGCCCTGCTCGACCGCGCGCAGCAGCTTCTGCAGCGTGATGGGCTTCTCGAGGAATGCGATGGCGCCGTACTTGGTGGCCTCGACGGCGGTGTCGATGGTGCCGTGGCCGCTCATCATGATGACGGGCATGTTGAGCTGCGCGGTGGCGCCCCACTCCTTGAGCAGCGTGATGCCGTCGACGTCGGGCATCCAGATGTCGAGGAGGACGAGGTCGGGCCGCAGCCGCTCGCGGATCAGGCGGGCGCTGGCGGCGTTCTCGGCCACCTCCACCGTGTGGCCTTCGTCGGTGAGGATCTCCGACAGCAGGGCACGGATGCCCATTTCGTCATCAACAACAAGAATCGTGGCCATGAATTTGGGGACGGCTGCGGGTGTCGGCTCCGCGACGCGGGCGCATCGGCAGCGAAGAACGCTTTATACAGGGGTTTCGCGGGGCGGTTCGACGGTCGCCGCCGGAGCGAAGCGCGAAAATGATATCGAAACTTGGGCCCCGGCGGCGCCGGTCGCGCCGTCTTCGCCGCGGCCCAGGTTCGTGATCCGGACGCGGGCGCGATGTTCGTCGACGATCTTCTTGACGACGGCCAGCCCGAGGCCGGTTCCCTTGGACTTGGTCGTGACGTAGGGCTCGAAGGCGCGCTGGAGCACATTCTCGGGGAAACCGGGCCCATTGTCCTCCACCTTGAGCCGCACGACGCGCAGGCTGCCGTCGTCCTTGCGGGCGGACTCGGTGCGCACCTGCACCAGCGCGTCGGGCCAGATCGAGGCGGCGTCCAGCGCGTTCTGCACCAGGTTGTGGACGACCTGGCGCAGCTGGGTGGCGTCGCCCTCGATGCGCGGCAGGCCCGGCTCGAGGCGGGCGACGAGGTGGCCGTTCTCCTGCGCGTCGCCGTACAGGGCGAGCACCTCGGTCACCAGCTCGTTGAGGTCGATCGCCTGCAGGTTGGCGCTGGGCAGGCGCGCGTAGTCGCGGAACTCGTTGACCAGCTGCTTCATCGCCTGCACCTGGGCGACGATGGTCGAGACCGAGCGCTGCAGCATGGCCTGGTCGCTCGCGTCGGCCAGGCGCGGCTCGAGCTTGAACTGCAGCCGCTCCGCCGAGAGCTGGATCGGCGTGAGCGGATTCTTGATCTCGTGCGCGAGCCGGCGCGCGACCTCGGCCCAGGCGGCCGAGCGCTGCGCCGAGACCACCTCGGTGATGTCGTCGAACACCATCAGCCGCGCGTCGCCGGGCAGCAGCGCGCCGCGCACCAGCAGCGCGAGCTCCTGGCCCTTGTCGCCGACCTTGAGCTCGAACTGCTCCTGCCACAGCAGCCGCTCGCCGCTCTCCGGCGCCGCCAGGTGCAGCTCGAAGCGCTGCTCCACGGCCTGCGCGAAATCGGCCATGCCCGGCAGCTCGCCCAGCTTGCGGCCCTGGTAGGCCGACAGCGGCGCGCGCAGGATGCGCGTCGCGCCGGGGTTGACGGTGTCGATGCGCCACTGCGCGTCGAACAGGATCACGCCGGCGGTCAGGTTGTCGAGGATGGTCTGCAGCCGCGTGCGCGCGCCTTCCAGCTGCATGACGCTGCGATCGACGTCCGCGCGCGCCTGGCCGAGCTGCTCCGTCATCTGCGCGAACGAGCGCGTGAGGCCGCCGATCTCGTCGCTGGACTCGTAGACGGGCTTGGCGCCGAGGTCGCCCGCCGCGACCTGGCGCATGCCCTCCGCCAGCAGCAGCAGCGGCCGCGCGATCTGGTTGCCGAAGACGACCGCGATCAGCACCGAGCCGAACACCGACAGCACCACCGTCAGCGTCAGCGTGCCGACATACATGCGGCGCAGGCCCTCGCGCGCGAGCGCCCGCTGCTGGTAGTCGCGATAGGCGGCCTGCACGGCCAGCGCGTTGCTCGCGACGACCGGCGGCAGCGGCTGCACGGCGAGCATGAAGCGCTCGGTGGTGTCGAGCGACATGCCGCTGGAGGGCACCTGCACCAGCGCCCGCACGCGCGCGAGCTGGCCGGTGCCGGGCGAGGCCTCGTCCTCCAGGCCTTCGACCTGGCTCGAGAGCCCGGTCGCGCGCGCCTGGCGGATCAGCACCGCGGTCGGGCGGTCGACCAGCAGCGCGGGCCGCGAGCTCGCCGACATCAGGATCTGGCCGTTGCCGCCGACCAGCGCGAGATCCTGCACGCCGATCTGGTCGCGCAGGCGCTCCAGCGTGATCGCGGCGCCCGACGAGCGCGGGTCGCCCAGCCGGCCGGCGGCGTAGCGCGCCTTGTCGACGAGGTCGGACGACAGCGTGTCGAGCGTGCCCTTGCCGAGGTTCAGGCCGGCGACGAGGGCGTTGTCGACCTTGGTGTCGAACCACGCGTCGATGCTGCGCGTGACGAACTGCAGGCTCACCGTGTAGATCAGCGCGCCCGGCACCACGCCCACGAGCGCGAAGATGGCCGCCAGCTTCAGCAGCAGCCGGCTGCCGAACTTGCCGCTGTGCCAGCGGATCGCCAGCCGCACCGCCGCCGCCGCCAGCACCAGCAGCAGCAGCATCGCGACGCTGAAGTTGAGCCAGAACAGCCAGACGAAGTTGCGCTCGTACAGCGAAGGCTCGCCGCCGGACAGCGAGACCACGAACCCGAGCACCAGCGCGACGCCCAGGAAGGCGATCAGCGAGACCGCCCAGGTGAACCGGCGCGAGGCGCGGCTCATCGGGCGGCCCCGCGGCGGACGGCCCGGCGGGCGGGCGCGACGGCGCGCTGGACGGCCCG
>DASVLN010000702.1:0-14299 GCA_036384855.1 Burkholderiaceae bacterium
CGCGCCATGAAATACGCGAACGGGTATCCGATCGCGAGGCACAGCAGCGTCGTGCACAGCGCGTACTTCAGGCTCGTCAGGTAGGCGACGATGTAGAGCCTGTCGTCGGTCAGCGCGACGAAGTTCGAGTACTTCAGGACGATCTTCACCGCGCCGTCGGCGACGGTCGCGATGTCCTGCACCGCGATGTCGCCCATGTCCGAGACCGAGTACTTGGCGACGATCAGGAACGGCGCGAGGAAGAACAGCAGCAGCCACGCATAGGGGATGCCGATGACGGCGCTGCGTCCGCGCCACCAGCCGGGCTTCTTGAGCAAGCTCATCTCGATTCCCGCCTCCATCCTCATTGCGTCAGCACGACCGGCGCTTCCGGTGCCCAGCTCGCCCAGACGATGTCGCCCCAGGTCAGGGCGTTGTCGGTGTGGCGCGCGGTGTTGGCCTCGCTGACGGCCAGCAGCAGGCCGCTGGCCAGGCGCACGCGGTAGACCGTCGTCGCGCCGAAGTACGACATCTCCTCGATCTTGCCGCCCACGCAGTTGCGCGCCTCGGCCGGGCGTTCGCGGCGCAGCACGATCTTCTCGGGCCGCAGCGCCACGGTCACGGGCATGTTGAGCGTGCCGGTGATGCCATGGCCGATCCAGTGCTCGCAGTCGGCGCAGCGCACGACGCAATGGCCGGCTTCGTCCTCGACGAGCGTGCCGTCCATCAGGTTGACGTTGCCGATGAAGTCGGCGACGAAGCGCGAGGCCGGCGTCTCGTAGACCTCGCCCGGCGTACCCACCTGCAGGAAGCGGCCTTCGCTCATCACCGCGATGCGGCTGGCCATGGTCATGGCCTCTTCCTGGTCGTGCGTCACCATCACGCAGGTCACGCCGACCTCCTCGATGATGTTGACCAGCTCGATCTGCGTCTCCTCGCGCAGCTTCTTGTCCAGCGCGCCCAGCGGCTCGTCCAGCAGCAGCAGCTGCGGCTGCTTGGCCAGGCTGCGCGCGAGCGCCACGCGCTGCTGCTGGCCGCCCGAGAGCTGGTGCGGCTTCCTGCGCGCGAACTTCGACAGCTGCACCAGCTTGAGCATCGCCTCCACGCGCTCGGCGACGTGCGCCTTGGCCATGCCGTCGCGGCGCAGGCCGAAGGCGATGTTGTCCCAGACCGTCAGGTGCGGGAACAGCGCGTAGGACTGGAACATCATGTTCAGCGGCCGCTCGTAGGGCGGCATGCCGGCGAGATCCTGGCCGTTCAGGACGATGCGGCCCGACGTGGGCGTCTCGAAACCCGCCAGCATGCGCAGCAGCGTCGTCTTGCCGCAGCCGGAGGATCCGAGCAGGGCGAAGATCTCGCCCTTGGCGATGTCCAGGCTCACGTGGTTGACGGCCATGTAGCCGCCGAAATCCTTGACCACGTCCTGGATCTGGAGAAATTTTGCGTTGTCGGCGCCGTTGTTCATGAGGTCGTGCCGCCGGCGGCGGCTTGTCGGGTCGGACGGTTGGGAGACGGCGGCCGCACGCGCGGCGCTCGGCCCGCCGGGGCCGTATTGTCGTCGCAGCGCAGGCGCGGCGGCCGGACCGTCTCTCAGTTGCCGGTCTTGAAGGCGGTGAAGGTGCGGTTCTGAAGTCGGCGGAGGTCGTTGGTCCAGTTGTCCGGCGGGCCGACCATGCGGCTCATGGCCTCGGGGCCGGGAAAGAGGGTGGCGTTGTCGGCCAGGCGCGGGGCGAGCTCCTTGCGCGAGGCCGGCACCGGGTTGGCGTAGAAGACCTTGCGCGTCAGGCCGGCCTCGACGTCGGGCCGCAGGATGTAGTTGATCCACTTGGTCGCGTTGCCCGGGTGCGGCGCGTCCTTCGGGATGGCCATCGTGTCGAAGAACAGCAGGCCGCCGGTGCTGGGCATCAGCACCTCGATGTCCTGGCCCGTCCTGTTGTCGATCGCGCGCTGGCGGGCGATGTTGATGTCGCCCGACCAGCCCAGCACCAGGCACAGCGCGCCGTTGGCGAGGTCGTCGATGTAGCCCGAGGAGCTGAAGAGGGTCACCGACGGCCGCACCGCGCGCAGCACGCCCAGCGCCTGCGCGTAGTCGGCGTTGTCGACGGTGCCGCGCGGCTTGCCGAGGTAGTGCATGACCGCGGGCACCACCTCGTCGCCGGAGTCGAGGAAGGACACGCCGCACGACTTCATCTTCGCGACCAGCTCGGGCTTGAAGACGAGATCCCAGGCGTTGTCGGGCATCGGCGTCGCGCCCAGCGCCTGCTTCACCTTGGCGACGTTGATGCCGACGGTGGTGTAGCCCCACAGCCAGTCGACGAGGTACTGGTTGCCGGGATCGATCCGCGCCATCTGCGCGGTGATGGCCGGGTCGAGGTTGGCCAGGTTGGGGATCGCCGCCTTGTCCAGCTTGCGGTACAGGCCGCCCTGGATCTGCATGCGCGCCCAGTACGAGGACGGCACGACGATGTCGTAGCCGGTGCGGCCGGCGCTGAGCTTGGCGTGCAGCAGCTCGTTGCTGTCGAAGGCGTCGTAGTGGACCTGGATGCCGGTCTCCTTCTCGAAGCCGCGGATCGTGTCCTCGCCGATGTAGTCCGACCAGTTGTAGACGTTGAGCACCTTCTCCTCGGGCGCCTGCGCGCGCGCCGGCGGGGGCAGGGCCAGGAGCGCGGCGGCGGCCAGCGCGAGCGCGGCGTGCACGGGGGACCTGGTCGGACGCATGGCGCGGGACGGCCTCAGCACCAGCCGCGGGCGCGGGCGTCCGCGAGCGTGAGGTCGAGGCACCTGGCCGCCTTGTCGGCGAGCTCGTCGACCTGCGCGCGGGTGATGACCAGCGGCGGCGCGACGATCATGCGGTCGCCGACCGCGCGCATCACGAGGCCGTTGTCGAAGCAGTGCGCGCGGCAGATCATGCCCAGCGCGTAGTCGCCGGGGAAGGGCTTGCCGGTCGCCTTGTCCTGCACCATCTGGATCGCTCCCATGAGGCCGCACGTCTGCACGTCGCCCACCAGCGGGTGCTCGCGCAGTTCCTCGAAACGCCTTGCAAGATGCGGGCCGACTTCCTCGCGCACGTGGTCGACGAGCCCCAGGTCGCGGATCAGCTTCAGGTTGGCGACGGCTACCGCGCAAGCCACGGGATGCCCGGAGTAGGTATAGCCGTGGTTGAACTCGCCGCCGCGCTCGATCAGCACGTCGGCGACGCGATCGCCCACCATCACGCCGCCCAGCGGCACGTAGCCGGACGTCACGCCCTTGGCGAAGGTCATGAGGTCGGGCTTGAAGCCGAACGTCTCGCACCCGAACCAGCGGCCGGTGCGGCCGAAGCCGCAGATCACCTCGTCGCTCACGAGCAGGATGCCGTACTGGTCGCAGATGCGCTGGATCTCGGGCCAGTAGGTCGACGGCGGGACGATGACGCCGCCCGCGCCCTGCACGGGCTCGCCGATGAAGGCGGCCACCTTGTCGGCGCCGACCTCGACGATCTTGCGTTCCAGGGCCCGCGCCGCCTGCACGCCGAACGCCTCGGGCGAGAGCGCGCGCCCCGATTCGTACCAGAACGGCTGCTCGATGTGCTCGATGCCGGGGATCGGCAGGCCGCCCTGTTCGTGCATCCCCTTCATGCCGCCCATCGACGCGCCGGCCATCGTCGAGCCGTGGTAGCCGTTCCAGCGCCCGATGATCACCTGGCGCTGCGGCTGGCCGAGGACGTCCCAGTAGCGGCGCACCATGCGCACGACGGTGTCGTTGCCCTCGGAGCCGGAGCTCGTGAAGAAGACGTGCCTGAACTGCGGCGGCGTGACCTCGGCGAGCAGTTCCGCGAGCTCGATGGCCGGCGGCGTCGAGGTGTTGAAGAACGCGTTGTAGAAGGGCAGCTGCGCCATCTGCCGCGTCGCCGCGTCGATCAGCGCCTGCTGCCCGTAGCCGACGTTCACGCACCACAGCCCGGACATGCCGTCGAGGATCTTGTGGCCCTCGGTGTCCCAGATGTAGACGCCCTCGGCCCGCTCGACGATGCGCGCGCCCTTGCCGGCGAGCGAGCGGTGGTCGGTGAACGGGTGCAGGAAGTGGGCGGAGTCGGCCTCCTGCCATTGCCTCGTGGTGCGTGCGGTCATCGTGTCGGCTCCCGTGGTTCGTGTGGCGAGATGGTCAGACGTGCAGCAGCAGGTGCTCGCGCTCCCAGGGCGAAATCACCTTCATGAACTCGGCGTGCTCGATGTCCTTGATCTCCGTGTAGACGGTGACGAAATCCAGGCCGAGCACCTGGGCGAGGTCCGACTCGGCGCGCAGCTTGCGCAGCGCGTCGTCGAGGCTGCGGGGCAGCTGGTACTCGCCGAGGTAGGCGTCGCCCTTGCACTCCGGCGTGGGCGCGATGCGGTTGACGATGCCGAGGTAGCCGCAGGCGAGCGTCGCGGCGATCGCGACGTAGGGGTTGGCATCGGCGCCGATGACGCGGTTCTCGACCCGGCGCGCCTGCGGCGTGGCCACTGGCGAGCGGATGCCCACGGTACGGTTGTCCGTGCCCCACTGGATGTTGATCGGCGCGGCCGTGTGGCGCGCCAGGCGGCGGTAGGAGTTGACGTAGGGTGCGAACAGGGCCATCGCCGCCGGGATGTAGCGCTGCAGGCCGCCGATGTACCAGTAGAACTCGTCGCTCGCGCTGCCATCCGGCTTGCTGAAGAGGTTGCCGCCGGTGGCGCGGTCGACGATGCTCTGGTGCACGTGCATGGCGCTGCCCGGCTCGCCGGCGATCGGCTTGGCCATGAAGGTGGCGAACATGTCGTGGCGCAGCGCGGCCTCGCGCACCGTGCGCTTGAAGAAGAAGACCTCGTCGGCGAGCCCGAGCGGGGCGTCGTGGAAGAAGTTGATCTCCATCTGGCCGGCGCCGATCTCGTGGATCAGCGTGTCGACGTTGAGCTCCATCTTCTCGCAGAAGTCGTACACGTCCTCGAACAGCGGGTCGAACTCGTTGACCGCGTCGATCGAGTAGGCCTGGCGCGAGGTCTCGGAGCGCCCGCTGCGGCCGATCGGCGGCTTCAGGGGCATGTCGGGGTCGGTGTTGCGGGCGACGAGATAGAACTCGAGCTCCGGCGCGACGACCGGATCCCAGCCCTTGGCGTTGTAGAGGTCGATCACGCGCCGCAGCACCGAGCGCGGCGCGAACGGGATCAGGTTGCCCTGCGGGTCGTAGCAGTCGTGGAGCACCTGCGCGGTCGGGTCGGCGGCCCACGGCACGATGCGCACCGTCGTGGGGTCGGGCCGCAGGTGCATGTCGCGGTCGGTGGGCGTGATGACGTCGTAGTACGGGCCCTCGGACGGGAACTCGCCCGTCACGCCCATCGCGACGACCGCCTCCGGCAGCCGCATGCCGCGGTCCTCGGTGAACTTCTGGCGCGGCAGGATCTTGCCGCGGGCGACGCCGGTCAGGTCGGGCACGAGGCACTCGACCTCGGTGACGCGGTGCGTGTTGAGCCACTGTTCGAGCTCTGCGAAGGTGGAAACGTTGGCCATGGGATCTTTCGTGGAGGTCTGGGCTGCGCGGACGGCGAGGACGCATGCATCGGCCGTGCCATGCAGGGCGGTCGGGCCCGCGCGGACGCGGGCGCGGCCGTGCGCCTCACGGGTGGGGGCCGCGGCGTCCCTCGCGATAGCGGCGGCAGGCCGTGCCGAAGGCCGTGAGCATCTTCATCGAGACCGGGTTGTCGGCCGCGAGCCACTCCGGATGCCACTGCACGCACAGCGTGAAGCCCGGGGCCTCCTCGACCGAGAACGCCTCGATCACGCCGTCGGGCGCGCGCGCCTCGACGCGCAACCCCGCGCCGAGCCGGTGGACGGCCTGGCCGTGCACCGAGTTGACGTCGAAGCGCTGCGCGCCGACGACTCGCTCGAGGACGCCGCCCGGCTCGACCAGCACCTCGTGCGCCGGCCCGTACTGCACGCCCACCGGTTGTGCGTAGTCGGCGCGGTGGTCGCGCTTGCCCTCGACCTGGTGCACCGCCTGGTGCAGCGAGCCGCCGAGCGCCACGTTGGCTTCCTGCGTGCCGCGGCAGATGGTGAACAGCGGCAGGCCCATCGCGATGGCGCGGCGGATCAGCGGCAGCGTC
Source organism: Burkholderiaceae bacterium (assembly GCA_036384855.1). GTDB lineage: Bacteria > Pseudomonadota > Gammaproteobacteria > Burkholderiales > Burkholderiaceae_C > Scleromatobacter. Next base: position 6,078 of record DASVLN010000702.1, read on the forward strand.
CACGCGTCGCGCGCGGGATCCAGCGGCAGCGACAGGTCGAGCACGTCCTCGTCGAAGTGCGAGGGGTGGACGTTGCTCGGCGAGCCGGTGAGGAAGACGCCGTCGGCCAGCAGGAGCAGGGCCTCGAGTTCGACCTCGTCGGCATTGGGCACGACCAGCGGCAGCCCGCCGGCCAGGCGCACGGCGTCGGCGTACTTCTTCCCGCAGACGTGGTACGGGTGCGGGCCCATCATCTGGTTGCAGGCGGGCACGAGCACGACCGGCCGCGCGGCCGCAGGCGACGGGTTCACCGGCGCGTTGGGCGAGGATTCGAGGGCGGGGACGGCGGAAGTCATAGCAGATCCTTGAGTCGAAACCAGGCCATGCCGAGCACCAGCGCGGGCGTGCGCAGCAGGTCGCCGCCGGGGAACGGCCGGTGCCGCAGCCGTGCGAACAGGTCGAAGCGTCCGGCATCGGCGGTCATCGCCTCGGCCACGAGGCGGCCCGCGAGGCCGGTCAGCGCGAGCCCGTGGCCCGAGAAGCCCTGCAGGTAGTACACGTTCGCGGCGAGGCGCCCGAAGTCGGGGGCGCGGTTCATCGTGATGTCGACGAAGCCGCCCCAGGCATGGCGGATTCTCGCGCCGGCGAGCTGTGGAAACGTCGCGACCATGCGCCGGCGCATGGATTCGACCAGGTCGCGCGGCGTGCGCGTGCTGTAGCTGACGCGGCCGCCGAACAGCATGCGGTCATCGTCGGTGGTGCGGAAGTAGTCGAGCACGAAGTCGGTGTCGCACACCGCCGAGCGCGTCGGCACGAGCGAGTCGGCGAGCGCGCGATCCAGCGGCTCGGTGCAGACGATGTAGGTGCCGACGGGCATGATGCGGCGCGAGAGCCGGGGCGCAAGCCCGTCCAGGTAGACGTTGGCCGCGAGCAGCGCCTGGTCGGCGACGACCTCCCCGGTGGCGGTGCGCAGCCGCACGGGCCGGCCATGCTCGAGCGCGAGCACCTCGCTGCCCTCGAACAGCCGCACGCCCGCGCGCTGCGCCGCGTCGGCCAGGCCGAGGCAGTACTTCAGCGGATGCAGGTGGCCGGAGCGGGGGTCGTGGATCGCGCCGTGGTAGCGCGGGCTGGCGATCCAGCGCGGCAGCTCGGCCGCGGGAATGCGCGCGAGCGGGTAGCCGTAGCTGCGCTCGAGGCCGTCGGCCCAGGCGTCGAGCGCGCGCGCCTTTTTCGGGCTCGTGGCGACGCCCAGGAAGCCGTCGCGCCAGTCGCAGGCGATCGCGTGGCGGCCGATGCGCTCGCGCAGCAGGTCGAGCGCCTCGATGGACATGTCCCAGACGCGGCGCGCGTCCTCGAGGCCCAGCTGCGCCTCGATCACGTCCTGCCCGCAGGCGAGCCCGTGGATCGCCTGGCCGCCGTTGCGGCCGCTGGCGCCGGCGCCGAGCTCGCGCGCCTCGAGCAAGACGACGTCCAGCCCGCGCTCGCGCAGGTCGAGCGCGGCGCTGAGGCCGGCGAGGCCGCCGCCGACGATCGCGACGTCGCAGCGGATTGCACCCGAGAAGGGCGCATGCCGCTGCGACCGGGACGTCGTCGCTGCGTAGTACGAATTCCGCGCGAGATCGCGGTCCGCTTGCAGGAAGTTCATGAGCTCGATGCGCTAGGCAGGCCTTGGTTCTGGCGCCGGCGGCATGCCGGCAGGGGTATTGGACACCGAAGCGAACGGAAGAATCGATCGGACAAGCCCGGAAAGCGGGCGCCGCGCGGCGCCCGGCGTCCCTCAGGCGGCGCGCTTGATCGCGTCGCCGAGCAGGCCGACCAGCTGGTCGATCTGCGCCCGCTCGATGATCAGCGGCGGCGACAGCGCCACGATGTCGCCCGTCGTGCGCACCAGCGCGCCGCGCTCGTAGCAGTCGAGGAAGATGTCGAACGCGCGCTTGGTGGGCGCGCCCGGGATGGGCGCGAGCTCCACGCCGCCGACCAGTCCGATGTTGCGCACGTCGAGCACGTTGGGCAGGCCCTTGAGCGAGTGCAGCGCGTCCGCGAAGTAGCCCGCCATCTCGCCGGCGCGCGTGAGCAGGCCCTCGTCGGCGTAGGTCTCCAGCGTCGCCAGGCCGGCGGCGCAGGCGAGCGGGTGCGCCGAGTAGGTGTAGCCGTGGAAGAACTCGATCAGGTGCTCGGGGCCGGTCATGAAGACGTCGTGGATCTCCTGGCGCGCGATCACCGCGCCCATCGGCACGGCGCCGTTGGTCAGGCCCTTGGCGCAGGTCATGAGGTCGGGCGTGACGCCGAAGGTCTGCGCCGCGAAGGGCTGGCCGGTGCGGCCGAAGCCGGTGATGACCTCGTCGAAGATCAGCAGGATGCCGTGCCGGTCGCAGATCTCGCGCAGCCGCTGCAGGTAGCCTTGCGGCGGGACCAGCACGCCCGTCGAACCGGCGACCGGCTCGACGATCACCGCGGCGATGGTGGAGCCGTCGTGCAGCGCGACCAGGCGCTCGAGGTCGTCGGCGAGCTCCGCGCCGTGCGTAGGCTGGCCGACGCTGAAGGCGTTGCGCGCCGGGTCGTGGGTGTGGCGGATGTGGTCGACGCCGCCCAGCATCGTGCCGAACATCTTGCGGTTGGCGACCATGCCGCCCACCGAGATGCCGCCGAAATTGACGCCGTGGTAGCCGCGCTCGCGACCGATGAGGCGCGTGCGCTGGCCCTCGCCGCGCACGCGGTGGTAGGCGATCGCCATCTTCAGCGCGGTCTCGACCGACTCCGAGCCCGAGTTGGTGAAGAAGACGCGGTTCATGCCGGCGGGCGCGATCTCCGCGACCTTGGCCGCGAGCTCGAAGGCCTTGGGATGCGCCATCTGGAACGGCGGGCAGAAGTCCATCTCGGCGGCCTGCGCCTGGATGGCCTGCACGATCTTCGGGCGCGCATGGCCCGCGTTCACGCACCACAGGCCGGCGATGCCGTCGAGCACCTGGCGGCCGTCGTCGGTCCAGAAGTGCATGCCGGACGCCTTCGTGAACAGCCGCGGCGCCTTCTTGAACTGGCGGTTCGCGGTGAAGGGCATCCAGTAGGCGTCGAGGTCTTGGCGCATCGGCGGGCTTTCGCGGGGAAGTCGGTGCGGGCGAGCCCGCGGGCATGCCGTCCACTGTAGCGGCGCGGCGACGCAATGTGCACGCGCGTTCGCACAGGGTTCACCCTTGGAAACGCAATATCATGCGAAGAACTGCCGAGCTGCCCGCACGCCATGCGCCAAATCACGAAATCCCCGCAATTGGATGCGATCGACCGCAGCATCCTGGCCGAGCTCCAGGCGGACGGCCGCCTGGCCAACGTCGAGCTCGCGCAGCGCGTCCACCTGTCGCCGTCCGCATGCCTGCGGCGGGTCAGGCAGCTCGAGGAGTCCGGCGTCATCGCGGGCTATGTCGCGCTGCTGAACCCGAAGCTCGTCGGCCAGAGCGGCACGAGCTTCACCATCATCAACCTGACGACGATGAGCAACCAGCTGCTGGAGACCTTCGAGGCGGCGGTGCGCGAGGTGCCCGAGATCCTCGACTGCTACTACGTCGCCGGCTCGAACGACTACCTGATCCGCTTCGCCTACCGCGACGCCGAGGATCTCGAGCGCTTCCACACCGACGTGCTGATGCGCCTGCCGGGCGTGGAGCGTTCCAACTCGATGCTGGTGCTGCGCACGGTCAAGAAGACGACCGCGCTGCCGCTGGCCGGATAGGCGCGCCCGCGGCATCCGGCCGCAACAGGATGCGCAGCGCCAGGACGTGCGTGACGAGCAGCATCGGCACCACGAAGGTGGGGAGGTAGTACGCGGCGCCCAGCTGCGAGGGCCGCAGCCCGTTCGTGCCCGCCTGGTAGAAGGCGTTCACCAGGTCCACGCTGCCCCAGGCGCACCAGGCCCAGGCGAGCGGCGTCCCGATCCGGCGGCGCTGGGTGGCCAGCGCGAGCAGCGCCAGCACCGCCGCGACCAGGTCGCCGCCCGCGGCGCCGCGGGCGAACGCCTGCGGCAGGTCGGCGCCGACGACGCCGGGAACGAGGAAGGACAGGCCGACGAAGCGGAACGCGTGGATGACGAGCAGCGGGCGCAGCGCGTCCGCCCGCGGCCGGTCGCACAGGCGCGGCCAGGCGAACAGCGCCGCCAGGACGCTCCAGGCAACAAGGCCGAAGCCTACACTCGCGAAGAAGGCGATCTGCGGGATCATGGCGGCCTCCTTCAGAAGAGGATTCGGAGGCCGGCGGCCGCGTTGAAGAGGATCGAGGGTCGGGTCATGGCGCGTCTCCTGCGAGGCGAGAGGATGGCCGGACTCTAGGGCGCTTGCGGTGTTCGATAAACTGGCCTAGTCTGCGCGAACCATGAAGCGCGACTACACGATCGAGCGCGGGACGCTGGATGGCGTGGAGGCCTTCGTCCGGGTGGCCGAGCGTCGCAGCTTCCGCCAGGCCGCCGCCGACCTCGGGGTCACGCCATCGGCAGTGAGCCAGACGATACGGACGCTGGAGATGCGGGTCGGGGTCGCGCTGTTCACGCGCACGACCCGCAGCGTCGGCCTCACGGAGGCGGGCGAGCGCTTCCTGGAGCACGCACGTCCCGCGGTGGAGGCGATCGTTGCCGCGACCGACGCGGCGCGCGGCTTGGGCGCGCGGCCGTCCGGCCTGTTGCGCCTGGCGGTCCCGCGTTCGGTGGTGCCGCTCGTGCTGCAGCCGCTGCTGGCGTCGTTCTGCGCCGCGTATCCGGAGGTGGTCGTGGAGATCGCCGCGAGCGAGGAGCTGGTCGACCTCGCCAAGGGCGGCTACGACGCCGGCATCCGGATGGGCGAGTTCATCGCCGAGGACATGGTCGCGATCCGGCTGACGCCGTCGTTTCCCTTCGTGGTGGTCGGCAGTCCGGCCTACCTGGCGCGCCACGGACGGCCGGCGGCGCCCGCCGATCTCGCGCGGCACGCGTGCGTGCGGCTGCGCCGCTCGAGCGGGGCGATCGCGCCCTGGCGGCTGCTCGATGGCGACGGGCCGATCGACCTTGCGGTGTCGGGCCCGCTGGTGGTCAACGACTACCCGACGATGCTGGCGGCGGCGCTCGACGGGCTCGCGCTCGCCCAGGTGCCACGGCCGGTCGCGAGCGAGGCGCTCGCGTCAGGCCGGCTCGAGGAACTGCTCGCCGGGCACGCGCCGTCGTCGCCCGGGCTGTTCCTCTACTTTCCGAGCCGGGCACAGGTGCTGCCCAAGCTGCGTGCCTTCATCGACCACTTCGGCTCGTCGGCGCGCTGACGAGAGGTGCGCGCGCCGCGTCAGGCCGCGGCGCTTTCGCTGCGGCGCTGCTCCGCGCTTTGCAGCAGCCCGTCGGCGGAGGCGCGCGCCGCCGGGAACACGGTGCCCTGCTCGAGGGCCAGGTGCTCCAGCAGCAGCGCGGCGTAGACGTCGCTCGCGTGGCGCAGCATGTCGACGTCGTAGCCGCCGAAGCCCTCGGCGACGGGCTGGAGCTGGGCCAGGACCTCGCGCCAGTTCTCCTCGAGCCAGCCCTGGTCCTGGCGCAGGCGGTCGATGTGGGAGTCGAGGAAGTCGTCGCCGCGGCCCTGCACCAGCGGGCACACCTGGCGATCGACGTCCGCGTGGTGCTGGCGGGCGGTGTTGGAGAAGAAGTCGATCACCGAGCGCGCGTGGTCGCGGGCCCAGGTGTCCCAGCCGCGATCCTCCATGTGGTTGACCAGGGTCTGGAGCTCGCCGAGCCAGTAGCGCATCTGCGCGTGGGTGGCGTCGACACGGTCGAGCACCGGCGCGGCGCCGGCGGTGGGGGTGTCGGTCGAGCGGGGTTCGGTCACGGCAGCTCCTCGGGTTGGACGTCGGGGGTGGGCCTCAGCATCGCATGTCCGGCGGGCTTCGCGCAAGGCGCCACCACGCCCTCTCGGTGTATTCCAGGGCTCGTGCTGGCGAAGGCCGTTCGCGTCATCGAAACGTCGTCTTCGCGTGACACGGCGTGCATTTCGCATCGCCGAGGGCCTTTCACATTGCGGGAAGAAATCGATGTGCAGCGCAGCAAGATTTCTCATTATGAGAATTGATATGCCACATAGCGAAAATAGCTTCATAAGGCATTGATTCAAAAGACTAAGAATCTTGGTCTTGTATAAGACATAGGTCTTCCCTTTCTTGCGGGAAGTGAGTACGCTGGATCCCAACGAACGACTCTTTTCTCCTCTTCGACTCAACCGCAAGAAAGGCACCCACCATGACCCGACTGACCCGCGAACAGCAGATCGCCGCCCTCGAGAAGGACTGGGCCGAGAACCCGCGCTGGAAGGGTATCCAGCGCGGCTACACGGCCGCCGATGTCGTGCGCCTGCGCGGCTCGCTGCAGATCGAGCACACGCTGGCCCGGCGCGGCGCCGAGAAGCTGTGGAACCTCGTGAACACCGAGCCCTTCGTCAATGCGCTGGGCGCGCTCACGGGCAACCAGGCGATGCAGCAGGTCAAGGCCGGCCTGAAGGCGATCTATCTCTCCGGCTGGCAGGTCGCCGGCGACGCCAACAGCAACGGCGAGATGTATCCCGACCAGTCGCTGTACTCGGTGGACTCGGTGCCCAAGGTCGTCAAGAAGATCAACGCGACGTTCAAGCGCGCCGACGAGATCCAGTGGTCGGAAGGCAAGGACGACACCGACTTCTTCGCGCCCATCGTGGCCGACGCGGAAGCCGGCTTCGGCGGCGTGCTGAACGCGTTCGAGCTGATGAAGGCCATGATCGACGCGGGCGCGGCCGGCGTGCACTTCGAGGACCAGCTCGCCGCCGCCAAGAAGTGCGGCCACATGGGCGGCAAGGTGCTCGTGCCGACCCGCGAGGCGGTCGCCAAGCTGTCCGCCGCGCGCCTGGCCGCGGACGTGATGGGCACGCCCACCGTGCTGCTGGCGCGCACCGACGCCGAGGCCGGCGATCTCGTGACGAGCGACATCGACGACAACGACAAGCCCTTCTGCACCGGCGAGCGCACCGTCGAAGGCTTCTTCCGCACCCGCAACGGCCTCGAGCAGGCGATCAGCCGCGGCCTCGCCTACGCGCCGTACGCCGACATGATCTGGTGCGAGACGGGCAAGCCCGACCTCGCGTTCGCCAAGGCCTTCGCCGACGCGATCCACGCCAAGTTCCCGGGCAAGCTGCTGGCTTACAACTGCTCGCCGTCGTTCAACTGGAAGAAGAACCTCGACGACGCCACGATCGCCAAGTTCCAGCGCGAGCTGGGCGCGATGGGCTACAAGTTCCAGTTCATCACGCTGGCCGGCTTCCACGCGCTGAACTACTCGATGTTCAACCTCGCCTACGGCTACGCGCGCAACAACATGAGCGCCTTCGTCGAGCTGCAGGAAGCCGAGTTCGCCGCCGCGGAGAAGGGCTTCACCGCGGTCAAGCACCAGCGCGAGGTCGGCACCGGCTACTTCGACGCGATCACGACGACCATCGAGCGCGAGGCCTCGACTGGCGCGCTCAAGGGCTCGACCGAGGACGAGCAGTTCTTCGACAAGAAGCACGCGTGACGCTGCGCGCGTGACGTCGCCCCGGCCGTCGGGTTTCCGGCCGGCGGCAGCGATGAGGCCCGTCCGACTTGAGCACCGGACGGTTTTTTTTCGTCATAGACTGCGCTGCGTCGCGACGGCGCCCCGGTCGTCGCCTCCGGAGATTCCGCGATGACCACGTCCGTCCCGACCCTGTACGACTGGCTCGGGGGCATCGACGCGCTCGAGCGCCTGACCGCGCGCTTCTACGAGCGCGTCGCGCAGGATGCGCTGCTCGCGCCGGTGTTCGCGCACATGGGCGCCGACCACCCGCGCCACGTCGCGGCCTTCCTGGGCGAGGTGCTGGGCGGCCCGAAGACTTATTCGGCGGAGCACGGCGGGCACCCGCACATGGTGCGCCAGCACCTGGGCCGCCACCTCGCGCAGGACCAGCGACGCCGCTGGGTCGAGCTGCTGCTGTCGACCGCCGACGAACTCCGCATGCCCGACGATCCCGAGTTCCGCTCGGCGCTGGTGGGCTACCTCGAATGGGGCTCGCGGCTCGCGGTCATCAACTCGCAGCCCGGTGCCGCGGTCGACCCGGGCGCGGCCATGCCGAGCTGGGGCTGGGGCGAGGTGAAGGGGCCGTACACCGGCGGCTCATGACGGGTCGCCGCCGCCGGGTACGCGCTCAGCGCAGCGGCGGCGCGCCGGGGATGCCGTCGCGCGCGATCGCGCGCGCGTTGGCGGCCATCGA
>DASVLN010000703.1:0-2940 GCA_036384855.1 Burkholderiaceae bacterium
CGGCCGCACCTACGACTACGTGGTCGCGCTGCGCGCCGTGCAGACCAGCGACTTCATGACCGCCGACTGGGCCGAGCTGCCCTACGGCCTGCTGAAGAAGGTCTCGGGCCGCATCATCAACGAGGTGCGCGGCATCAACCGGGTGACCTACGACGTCTCGAGCAAGCCGCCGGCGACGATCGAGTGGGAGTGAGCTGGATGGCCGCGCGTCGGCGTGCCTCCGCATGCCTCGCGGCGGTGCCGGCGCTCCTGCTCGCGGCCGCCTGCGACCGCGGCGCGCGGCTGGCAGTGGCGGCGGGCGCCGCCTTGACGAGCCGCGTCGCCGCGGCAAGGTCTCGATCGTCCCGCTCGACGCTGGCCACCCCGCGGCGTTCGTCGAGAACGGCAGCTGCTGGCAGGGCGCCTGCGGAGACGACCTGACGACGATCGAGCTCACCACCGCGGGCGGATGGACGCTCGGCGACGCGGTGGCGCTCAGTTCGGAGGCCGTACGCTGCCGTTCGGCGAGGACAGGGCGGGCGCATGCTCACCGGACGCTTGCGCCGACGCCGGGGTGGACGGCGTCGGCGGATGGGGCCGGCAGGCGCGGACTTGACGGCATCCGGAGGCTGTACGAACATACAGTCCATACGGGATCGCCGCATCCCTGCTGACCGCCGAAGGTTCGACCATGCCTGCGCAATTGCCGCTGTTTCTCGATGTCCCGCCGCCCGGCCCGGCGCGGCCGGCGCTGCAGCCCGTCCCGCTGGAGCCGTGGGCGGACCCCTGGCCGCGGGCGCCGGAGGGAGACGGCGCGGCCCTGCTGCATTCGCTGTTCTTCGCGCTCGCGCCGGCGCCGGACGATGCGCGCCGGCTGCGCGCCGAAGGCCTGGCGCTCGACGCCCGGTTCGCGATCGGCGGCGCGCCGCTCGAGTCGCATCGGCTGCATGTCTCGTTGTTCGGGGTCGGCGCCTACCTGCGCACGCGCCCGGAGGCGGATGTCGAGCGCTGGCGTCGCGCCGCGGCGGCGGTGGGCTGCGCAGCGTTCGAGGTGGTCTTCGACCGCATCGCCACTTTCGGCGGCGCGGGCCGGTCGCTGGTGCTGAAGGCGGCGGACGAATCGGCGCTGGCCGGATTGCAGGCCCTGTACGAGTCGCTGGGCATCGCGCTCGCGAACGCCGGCGAGCATGTCACGCAGCGCCGCATCACGCCGCACATGAGCCTGTCCTACCACGGGCGGCCGATGCCCGAGACCGCGATCGAGCCCGTGCGCTGGCGCGCGCACGAGCTGGTCTTGATCGACAGCCACATCGGCCTGCATCACCACGAGGTGCTGGGACGCTGGCGCCTGCAGGACGGGTAGCCGCGCAGGTGGACACCGTCCGGCGATGAGCCGGTCGCCCGATGCGCGGCATCGCGTGCGCCAACGCGGCGGGAGGGCGAGCGAGCTCTGATCCCGCGCGCGTTCAGCCGAGGAGCGGGCCGCCCGGCGCTTGCGGAATCGGGCGGGGCGGCTGCATCCGCGGCAGGAGTTGCTGCACCAGGAGATCGACGAGCACCCGCACCTTGAGCGGCAGCGCGCGGGCGTGCGGCCAGACGGCGTGCAGCTCGTAGCCGTAGGGGTGCGGCTCCTCGAAGACCTGCACCAGGCGCCCGGCGGCGAACTCCGGCTCGGCCAGCCAGTGCGGCACTCGCGCGAGGCCCAGGCCGCCGCGCGCGGCGTCGGCGACGACCTCCAGGCTGTCGAAGACGAAGCGGGCGCGCGGGTCGAACTCCGCCGGCGCGCCGCGCCCGTCGCGATGCAGCCAGGGCTTGGGCGCGCCCTGGCGCGCGTAGCCGATGAAGGCGTGGGCGTCGCGGCGCGCGGCCATCTCCTCGAAGCAGGACGGACGGCCATGGCGCGCGAAGTAGTCGGGGGACGCGACGACGCAGACCCACTGGTGGCCCAGCGCGCGCGCGGCGACGCTGCTGCTGTCGGCGAGCGGGCCGCTGCGGATCGCGAGGTCGATCCGGTCCTCCACGAGGTCGACGCGGCGGTCGTCGAAGGAGACCTCGAACGACAGCCCCGCATGCTCCCGCCCGAGCGCCAGCAGCAGCGGCGCGACGCAGCGGCGGCCGATCAGCTCGGGCATCGTCAGGCGCAGCCGGCCCGCGGGCTCGCGGCGGCCAGCCTCGAAGACGGCGTCGGCGGCCTCGAGCTCCGCCAGCGCCCGGCGGCAGCGCTCGTAGTAGGCCTGGCCGTCGTCGGTCAGGCTCTGGCTGCGCGTCGTGCGGCGAAACAAGCGCGTGCCCAGCCGCGTCTCGAGGCGGCCCACGCTCTTGGCCACCGCGGAGCGGGTGAGTCCCATGCGCAGCGCCGCGCCGGCGAAGGTGCCGGCTTCCACCGCGGCGACGAAGACGTCGATACCGCTCAGGCGTTCACTCATTGATTCCTCTGGATCGTCATTGAGGCGATGAAATTGAATCACCGAGGACTGATGGGAGTCAATACGATGGCCACATCGATCACTCACCGAGGAATGCCGACATGACCGACACCCTGCGCCAATGGCGATTCGTGGACAACGGGCTCGCCCACCTGAAGCTGCACGAGACGGTGCTGCCCGAGCCCGGGCCGGGCCAGATCCTCGTGCGCATCGAGGCGGCGTCGCTGAACTACCGCGACCTGATGCTGGCCGAGGGGCGCTACCTGCCGACCACGCTGCCCTACGTGCCGGGCTCGGACCTGGCCGGCGTCGTGCAGGCCGTGGGCCCGGGCGTGCGGCGCTGGAAGGGCGGCGAACGCGTGATCGGCACCTATGCCGCCGGCTGGTTGGACGGCGCGGCGCCGGCGGACGTCGTGCCGCTGGGCTTCCCGGGCCCCGGTGCGCTGGCGAGCCACGTCGTCCTCGACGAGCAGTGGGCCGTGGCGGCGCCGCAGTCGCTGACGGCCGCCGAGGCGAGCACGCTGCCGATCGCCGG
>DASVLN010000704.1:0-1722 GCA_036384855.1 Burkholderiaceae bacterium
CCCCCGACGCCCCGCGCGGCGCCGCCGCCGCGCCGCTGATGCCGCTGGACATGCACGCCGGCGACGGCCGCCACCACCGCATCCACGTCGAGGCGCGCATCGCGAGCAACAGCCAGATCTCGCTGCAGCACATGTGCGAGCACGGCCTGGGCATCGCGCGCCTCGCGCATGCCGACGTGCTGCCGGCGTTGCGCCGCGGTGCGCTGGTGCGCGTGCTGCCGCAGTGGCGCTTCGCGGCGATGCCGGTCTGGGCCGTCACGCCGCGGCGCGAGGTCGAGGAGGCCAAGGTGCGGCTCGCGGTCGAAGCGTTGCGGCGCCATTTCGCCGACGTGCCGGGCCTCGCGGCGGACTGAGGGGCGGGTCGTTCGTCGCGTCGCCGGCGCCGCGACTCCCCGCGATCGGGATCGGCCGCCCGTATCCGGTCAGGCCGTCGGGTAGGTTCCCGGCACGAGGATGTCGCGCCCCACCCCCTGGATGTCACGGTGTCCGCAGAAGGCCATCGTGAGATCCAGCTCCTTGTGCAGGATCTCGAGGCAGCGCGTCACGCCCGCCTCGCCCATCGCGCCCAGGCCGTAGAGGAAGGCGCGGCCGATCATCGCGCCGCGCGCGCCCAGGGCCCACGCCTTGAGCACGTCCTGGCCGGAGCGGATGCCGCCGTCCATCCAGACCTCGAGCCGGTCGCCGACCGCGTCGACGATCGCCGGCAGCGCCGCGATCGAGCTCATCGCGCCGTCCAGCTGCCGCCCGCCGTGGTTGCTGACGATCAGCGCGTCGGCCCCGGTCTGCGCGGCGAGCCTGGCGTCCTCGGCGTCGAGGATGCCCTTGAGGATCAGCTTGCCGCCCCAGCGCTCCTTGATCCAGGCGACGTCGCCCCAGTTCAGGTTGGGGTCGAACTGCCTGGCCGTCCACTCGGACAGCCGGCTGACGTCGCCCACGCCCTCGACGTGGCCGACGATGTTGCCGAACGAGCGCCGCTTCGTGCCCAGCATGCCCCAGCACCAGGCCGGCTTGGTCGCGAGGTCGACCAGGTTCGCGAGCGTCGGCTTTGGCGGTGCCGACAGGCCGTTGCGCACGTCCTTGTGCCGCTGGCCGAGGATCTGCAGGTCCAGCGTCAGCACGAGCGCGCTGCAGCGCGCGGCGCGGGCGCGCTCGATCAGGCGCTCGATGAAGCCGCGGTCGCGCATCACGTAGAGCTGGAACCAGAACGGCCGCGTCGTGTTGGCGGCGACGTCCTCGATCGAGCAGATGCTCATCGTCGACAGCGTGAAGGGGACGCCGAACTTCTCGGCAGCGCGCGCGGCGAGGATCTCGCCGTCCGCGTGCTGCATGCCCGTCAGGCCGGTGGGCGCGAGCGCCACGGGCATGGTCGCGTGCGCGCCGACGAGCGTCGTCGCGAGGCTGCGGTTGTCCATGTCCACCGCGACGCGCTGGCGCAGCTTGATCCTGGCGAAGTCGCTCTCGTTCTCGCGATAGGTCGTCTCCGTCCACGAGCCGGAGTCGGCGTAGTCGTAGAACATGCGCGGGACGCGGCGGCGCGCGAGCCGGCGCAGGTCTTCGATGCAGGTGATAACGGGCATGGCGAGGCGACTCGGTCGGCCGGGGAGCCCGCATGGTAGCGCCGCGCCGCTCGCGGGCGGCGGTGCCGCGGCGTGAACCGCCCGCCGTGGCGGGTGTCAGAACAGCGTCGGCTCGTCGGGGCGATCGTCCGCGGGGCGCTTGCGG
>DASVLN010000705.1:0-2105 GCA_036384855.1 Burkholderiaceae bacterium
TGGCCGCGCTCAACACCGCCGACCTCGCGCAGGAGGCCAACCGCCCGGTCGACGCCGGTTCGGTGGAGGCGCAGGTCGACCAGGCGCTCGCGCTGAGCATGACCCGCACCCCCGGCGACCTCGCGCGGGCGCAGGGCCTGCTCGACCAGGTGCAGCGCAACGCGTCCGACCAGGCCGCGCCGTGGCGCCGCCTCGCGCGCATGCTGGCCTACCGGCTCGCCGAGCAGAAGCGCGCCGAGGATCAGGCCGAGCGCAGCGCCCAGGCCCTGCGCGACAGCCAGCGCGACGCGCAGCGCCGCTACGACCAGCTCAACGACAAGCTCGAGGCGCTGAAGGCGATCGAGCGCAACCTCAACACGCGCCCGGGCGCGGGCCTGCCCGCCACCGCGCCCGCGCCATCGCGTCCGGGGCCCTGAGCATGGCGACCGCCGCGCGCATCCTGCTGGTCGACGACGACCCCGACCTGCTGCGACTGCTGTCGATGCGGCTCGCGGCCGCCGGCTACCGCGTCACGGCGGTCGCGTCGGCCGAGGAGGCGCTCGTCAAGATCGCGCTCGAGCGCCCGCAACTGGTCGTGAGCGACGTGCAGCTGCCGGGCAAGGACGGCCTCGCCCTGTTCGACGCGATCCGCGCGCAGCATCCGTCGCTGCCGGTGATCCTGCTGACGGCGCACGGCACCATCCCCGACGCCGTGGCCGCCACGGCGCGCGGCGTCTACACCTACCTGACCAAGCCCTTCGACGGCAAGGCGCTGCTGGACACGATCGCCAAGGCGCTGGCGGTCGAGGGCACGGGCGAGGACGGCGAGCGCGGCGGAGACGGCGAGGCCTGGCGTGCGGCGATCGTGAGCCGTTCCACGCGCATGGCCGAGGTGCTGGCGGAGGCGCGGCTGGTCGCGGCGTCCGACGCGAGCGTGCTGATCCGCGGCGAGAGCGGCACCGGCAAGGAGCTCGTCGCGCGCGCGATCCACCTCGCGAGCCCGCGCGCCGGCAAGCCCTTCGTCGCCGTGAACTGCGGCGCGATCCCGGAGAACCTGCTCGAGTCGGAGCTCTTCGGGCACGTCAAGGGCGCGTTCACGGGGGCGGTGTCGAACCACGAGGGCCTGTTCCAGGCCGCGCACGAGGGCACGCTGTTCCTCGACGAGATCGGCGACATGCCCGTCGCGCTGCAGGTCAAGCTGTTGCGCGTGCTGCAGGAGCGCCTCGTGCGGCCCGTGGGCGCGAGCCACGCCGTGCCGGTGGACGTGCGCATCCTGTCGGCCACGCACCGCGACCTCGACGCCGCCATCGCCGAGGGCAGCTTCCGCAGCGACCTCTACTACCGGCTCGCGGTCGTCTCGCTGACGCTGCCGACGCTGGCCGAGCGGCGCGAGGACATCCCGCTGCTCGCCCACCACTTCCTGTCGCGGCTGGCGGGCAAGTACGGCCGCAAGGTCAACGGCTTCGCGCCCGACGCGCTCAAGGCGCTGACGACCGCCTCGTGGCCGGGCAACGTGCGCCAGCTGCACAACGTCGTCGAGCAGGTGACGGCGCTCGCGACGACGCCGCTCGTGCCGCTCGCGCTCGTGCAGCGCGCGCTGCGCGTGCCGAGCATGGACGTGCTGAGCTACACCGAGGCACGCGCGCGCTTCGAGCGCGACTATCTCGTCAACCTGCTCAAGATCGCCGACGGCAACGTCGCCGATGCCGCGCGCCTGGCCGACCGCAACCGGACGGAGTTCTACCGCCTGATGCAGAAGCACGGCCTGACGCCGGGGCTGTTTCGCTCCCCGGACGGCCCTGTCGCCGATTAGCGACAAGGGAAAATCCTTGTATATCAAGGACTTGGCCGGATAGTCGCGCGCGCTGTCGCCGCCGCCCGACGCTTTCGGGCGATTTTCGGCCGTCCAGCGACAGCCTGCCGCAAGCCGGCTCTGCAATACGACTTCAAGCCATTGATTCCACGCGCTTTTTGAGACTGGCATGAACGTTGCGGAAGGGGACGTCAATCCCCCTTCCGAACGATTCACACACATGCCCGTCGCGACCGGCCTCCCGCCTCGGTCCCCCTTCGAAACGCCCCGGCGCGCCGCTTCGTGCGCGCCGCGCGCGGACGCCTGCGCGCCC
>DASVLN010000706.1:0-1538 GCA_036384855.1 Burkholderiaceae bacterium
GTCCGCGATAGCCCGCCGCAGTGGCCCCGGCGAGGTGGGAGCCTGGGACGAGGCCAGCGAGCCCGACACGGACTTCGCGCCGGCCGCCGTGCGGCTGACGGAGAGATCGGAAAAGAGGGACGAGAGGGACGGCATGGACAGGGCGCCGGCGGGACATGGGGCCCTGCGGAGGCCCTCCTCCGCCGGCCCGCGCTGCCGACCCGTGGCCATTTCACGTCAACGGCCCGGCTGCGGCGGCCATCAGGCGAAGATGCTGACGCGCAAGCGAAGGGCGTGGCCTCGTCGATCCCAGGCGCACAGGCAGCCCGGCCGGGCCCGGAGGCCGGGTATCCGGACGGTCGATCCCGCGCCGCGCCGCGACGGCCGCGAGCGAGGCTCGTGGCACACTGCGCCTAAGCTCCCGAGACGCCGTCCATGCAACCGCCGCCGCCCATCACCCGCGCCCTGCTCATCGCCTGCACCGTGCTGCTGTTCGTCTGCCACATCCCGGCACTGCAGAACGCGCTGATCCTGTGGCTGACGCTGACGCCCGTGCAGGGCGGCTTCTTCTTCGGCTACCAGGCCGTCACCTACGCACTGGTGCACCTGGACCCGTTCCAGTGGTTCTTCAACATGCTCGGCCTGTACTTCTTCGGCGCCGAGCTGGAGAACCTGTGGGGCGAGCGCCGCTTCGTGCAGTTCCTGCTGGCCAGTGTCCTGATGGGCGCGCTGTTCTACATCGTGCTGACGCTGGTGTTCGGGGCCTCGGTGCCGCTGCTCGGCTCGACCGGGGCGCTGTTCGGCATGCTGGTCGCGTTCGGCATGCTGTTCCCCAACCGGCCGCTGTCGCTGTACTTCGTCATGCAGGTGCGCATGCGCACCGCGGTGCTGGTGTTCATCGGCATCGAGGTCTTCCTGATGCTGGGCAACCTGGGCGGGCTGTCGGGCGCGTGGATCGGCAACCTCTCGCACCTGGGCGGCGCGCTGGGCGGCTACCTGATGATCCTGTACTGGCGCTGGCGGCCGCCCTCGTTCCGGCGGACGACCAAGAAGCCGCCGCTGCGGCGGGTGCACTGAAGGCCGGCGACGGGGCGCCCGCGGGCGCCCTTCTCATTGGCCGCCGGGTTTCAGCGCATCGGCCACGGTCGGATAGCGCAGCCGCACGCGCAGCTCGCGCTTGAGGCGATCGTTGGCGAGGCGGCGCGACTCCTCGAGGAAGCTCCACTGGGCCTCGCTGTACAAGCCCTGCGCGCGAGCCTGCGCACGCGTGACGCGCGCGGGGCGCGGCAGGCCGGTGAGGTCGGCGACGAGGGCGTAGTAGTCGCCCGTCTTCATGTCGGAGTCGTCGACCACGTGCACGACGCGCTGCGGCAGGCCGCGCCACAACGCCGCGAGGCAGGCGCGTGCGAGGTCCTCGGCGTGGACGTGATTGGTGTAGCCGTCGTCCTCGGGCACCAGCGACGGCGTGCCGCGGCGCACGCGGTCCTGCGGGCGGCCACCCTCGCGGTCGGGCGCGTAGATGCCCGGGATGCGCAGCACGCTCGCGCGCGCACCGGTCG
>DASVLN010000707.1:0-4059 GCA_036384855.1 Burkholderiaceae bacterium
CGCCGTCCGGGCGCGGCGCACGCGCTGGGCGCCCTGGTCGCGCTGGCCGCGATCGTCGCCTCTGCGCCGGCGCACGCCGAGCGCGCCGACCGCACCAAGCCGATGACGATCGACAGCTCCGGCAGCCAGCCCGACGTGGTCGACCTGGGCAAGCACAGCGCGGTCTTCACCGGCAACGTCGTGATCACCCAGGGGACGCTCGTGATCCACGCCGACCGCGTCGAGGTGAGCGAAGACGCCGACGGCCAGCGCCTGGGCACGGCCTTCGGCACGCCGGGCCATCCCGCCACCTTCCGCCAGAAGCGCGACGGCGGCGACGACGAGTACAGCGAGGGCGAGGCCGACAAGATCCGCTACGACAGCGCCGCCAACCGCGTCTACTTCGACGGCAACGCGCACCTGCGCATGCTGCGCGGGACGACGGTCACCGACCAGGCGAGCGCCTCGCTCATCACCTACGACACGGCCGCCGAGGCGTTCTCGCTGACGGGCAAGTCTGCCGCGAACCCGGGCGGCCGCACGACCGTGGTCTTCACGCCCAAGCCGGCGAGTTCCGCGCCGGCGCCCAAGCCGCTGGAACTGCCATCGACCACTCCCGCCGCTTCCGGCCCCGCACGATGAGCGACGCGAGCGGATCCCCCACGCCGGTGCGGGCCGGCAGCACGGTCTCGCCGTCCGCGACGCCCGCAGCCGCCGCCACGACGCCGCGCCCGGTCGTGGCCGTGGCTGCCGCGAGCCGCCTCGAGGCGACGGGGCTGAAGAAGTCCTACGGCGCACGCCTGGTCGTCAAGGAAGTGCACCTGGCGGTCAACGCGGGCGAGGTCGTCGGCCTGCTGGGCCCCAACGGCGCCGGCAAGACGACGACGTTCTACATGGTCGTCGGCCTCGTGCGCGCCGACGCCGGCGACATCCGCATCGACGGCCGGCCCATCTCGGCCAAGCCGATCCACCAGCGCTCGCGCCTGGGCCTGAGCTACCTGCCGCAGGAGGCCTCGATCTTCCGCAAGCTGACGGTCGACGAGAACATCCGCGCGGTGCTGGAGCTGCAGTACGACGCCAACGGCAAGGCGCTGAAGCCTGCCGAGATCGACAAGCGCCTGGACGGCCTGCTCGCCGACCTGAGCCTCACGCACCTGCGCGAGTCCCCGGCGCCGGCGCTGTCCGGCGGCGAGCGCCGGCGCGTCGAGATCGCGCGCGCGCTCGCCACGCAGCCGCGCTTCATCCTGCTGGACGAGCCGTTCGCGGGCGTCGACCCGATCGCGGTCATCGAGATCCAGCGCATCATCGGCTTCCTCAAGGCGCGCGGGATCGGCGTGCTGATCACCGACCACAACGTGCGCGAGACGCTGGGCATCTGCGACCGCGCGTACATCATCAGCGAAGGCCGGGTGCTGGCCGAGGGCACGCCCGCGGAGATCGTCGAGAACGCCGACGTCCGCCGCGTGTACCTCGGCGAACACTTCCGCATGTGACGACGAGGGCCGGACGATGAAAGCGTCGCTGCAGGTCCGCCTGTCGCAACACCTCGCGCTGACGCCCCAACTGCAGCAGTCGATCCGGCTGCTGCAGCTCTCGACCCTGGAGCTGCACCAGGAGATCGAGCAGATGATGGAGCAGAACCCCTTCCTCGAGCCCGAGGAGGACGCGCACGGGCCGGACACCGCGTTCGACCTCGCCGCGCCGCCGGCGCCGGCGGCGGACGCGCGCACCTCCGAACCGACGGCCGAAGTCGGCAGCGAGGGCGGCGACGAGCCGGCCGGCGTGGACGCCGCCGACTTCGGCACCACCGAGCGCGACGACTGGGAGAACGGCACCGAGCGCGACGACTTCGACGGCATCCGCGAGATGCCCGGCACCGCGTCGGGCGCGGGCGCGGACGGCGACGACGAGTTCGAGCGCAACAACCGCGCCGGCGCGAGCGTCTCGCTGGAGGACCACCTGCGCGCGCAGCTGGTGAGCCTGCGCCTGTCGCCCGAGGACGCGGCCGCGGTGCACGTGCTGATCGAGTCGCTCAACGGCGACGGCTACCTCGCCGATCCGCTCGAGGAGATCGTCGAGCGCCTGGCCGAGGTGCTGGGCATCGCCGACGACGACGCGGAGGGCCGCGAGGAACTGCTCGGCCAGCTGCAGTGCGGCCTGAACTTCCTCCAGAGCATGGAGCCCACCGGCGTGGGCGCGCGCACGCTCGGCGAATGCCTGCGGCTGCAGCTGCGCCAGGTCCCGGTGACGGCGGCCAACGCGGGCGCGGTCAAGGCGGCGCTCGCGATGTGCGACGAGCACCTCGCGCTGCTGGCGCGGCGCGACTTCAGGAAGCTCGCCCAGCTCACCGGCACGGACGAGGCCACCGTCCGCATGGCGCAGGCGCTGATCGTCGCCTGCGAACCCAAGCCCGGCCGGCCGTTCGCGCGCGCCGAGGAGCAGATCATCGTGCCCGACGTCATCGTCACGCGTGTCGCGCGACAGTGGAAGGCGGTGCTCAATCCCGACGTCATGCCCAAGCTGCGCGTCAACGACCTCTACGCGCAGGCGATCAAGTCGCAGCGCGCCAGCGGCAGCGCGCTGACGGCGCGGCTGCAGGAGGCGCGCTGGTTCATCCGCAACATCCAGCAGCGCTTCGACACCATCCTGCGCGTCTCGCAGGCCATCATCGAGCGCCAGAAGAACTTCTTCAGCCACGGCGCGATCGCGATGAAGCCGCTGGTGCTGCGCGAGATCGCCGACGAGCTGGGGCTGCACGAGTCCACGATCTCCCGCGTGACCACCGCCAAGTACATGGCCACGCCGTTCGGCACCTACGAGCTGAAGTACTTCTTCGGCTCGTCGCTCAACACGGATGCCGGCGGCAACGCGTCGTCCACGGCGGTGCGCGCGCTGATCAAGCAGTTCGTCGCGGCCGAGAGCCCGGCCAAGCCGCTGTCCGACAGCCAGCTCGCCGAGCTGCTGGAGGGCCAGGGCATCCAGGTCGCGCGCCGCACGGTCGCCAAGTACCGCGAGGCGCTCAAGATCGCGCCCGCGAACCTGCGCAAGGCCGTCTGAGCCTCCCCCAACGGCGTCCGCGACGGGCGGGCGCCACCCACGTGCCGAAGGGTGCACCGCCATCATGAGCAAGGACTTCCTCTTCGTTTCCTGCGCCAACGGCAGCGAGGAATGGCTCGCCGCCGAATGCCTGCGGATCTGCGGCCCCGACCAGGGCGTCGAGGCGGGCCGCGGCGGCGTGATGGTGGACGCGAGCCCCGAGAACGCGATGCGCCTGAACCTGTGGAGCCGCATCGCGCAGCGCGTGCTGTGGCCGCTGGCCGACGCCGAGTACCGCGACGAGCGCGACCTCTACGACCTCGCCTGCCGCGTGCGCTGGCAGGAGTGGATCACGCCCGACGAGACGCTGCGCGTGGACGTGACGGCGCAGCGCTCGCCGCTGCGCAGCCTCAACTTCGCGGCGCTGAAGGTCAAGGACGCGATCTGCGACGTGATGCGCGACCGGTTCGACGCGCGCCCGAGCGTCGACACGCGCTGGCCCGACCTGCAGGTGAGCCTGCACGTCGACGCGACGCACGCGTGGCTGGCGATCGACCTGAGCGGCGAGGCCCTGTTCAAGCGCGGCTGGCGCGAGCAGCAGGGCGAGGCGCCGCTCAAGGAGACGCTCGCCGCGACGATGCTCGCGGCCGCGGGCTGGACCGGGGCGGCCGAGGGCGGCGGCCTGCTCGACCCGTGCTGCGGCGCCGGGACGATCGCGATCGAGGCCGCGCAGCTCGCCTGCAACGTCGCGCCCGGCCTCACGCGCCGCTTCGCGTTCGAGCGCCTGCAGCCCTTCCGCGACCATGCGCAGCGCTGGGGCCGGATGCAGGTCGAGGCGCGCGAGGGCGTCGCGAAGCCCGCCGCGCCGATCTGGGCCGGCGACGTGTCGTTCCGGATGACCGACTTCGCCGCCCGCAACGCCGAGCGCGCGGGCGTCGCCCACGCCATCGAGTTCAAGACCGCCGACGCCCTGCAGCGCCCGGCGCCGGCCGATCGCGGCACGCTGATGCTCAACCCGCCCTACGGCGAGCGCATCGACGCCAA
>DASVLN010000708.1:0-5621 GCA_036384855.1 Burkholderiaceae bacterium
CGCACGCGCTCGAAGCGCTCGCGATGGTGGCCGAGCGATCGGCGCACGAGCGCAGCTGGTCCGCGCCCGCGCGCATGCGGCTGCGCGAAGCGCGCTGCTGCTACGGCCATCTGGCCGGGCGACGCGGCGTGGCGCTGTTGCAGCGCATGCTGGGCCGCGGATGGCTGTCGCTCGCCCCCGACGGCTACGCGCTGACGCCGGCGGGCGCCGGCGGACTGGCGGAATTGGGGCTGGATGCCACCGCCTGGCTGGAGGCCACGCCCCGCAAGCGCGCGGCCTATCCCTGCCTCGACTGGTCCGAGCGCCGCGACCACCTCGCCGGCCCACTGGCCGCGAGCGTGCTGTCGCACTTCGTCGCGCGCGGTTGGCTGCGGCGCGAGCCCGGCGAGCGAGCGCTGACGCTCACGCCACCGGGCAGGCTGGCACTGGCGGCGCTGGTCGAGCTCGAGGACGAGACCCCAATCGCCGGTTGAAGGCCTCGTCACGCGCCGCGACCCGGCGCATGCACCCTGGCCCCTGCGCCAGCACCTGCGGCGGCCCGCGGCCTGCACCCCGTGCCGCCCGGCGTGCCGGACACCGCCGTCCATTCGCCGAGCGACCACGGGTCTTTGCCGGCGCGTGTAGCATCATCGCCGGCTCGACCGCCGCCCTCGTCCCGACGGCCCGGCGCAGCCACATCCACGGAGAACTGAACCATGTCGGTCGACGCCCGCCTGCGCGCCCTAGGAATCGAACTGCCGCCGATCGCCATCCCGGCCGCGGCCTACCTGCCCTTCGTCCAGACCGGCTCGCTGGTCTTCCTCTCCGGCCACATTGCCAAGAAGGACGGCAAGCCCTGGGTCGGCCAGCTCGGCCTGACGATGTCGACCGAGGAAGGCAAGGCCGCCGCGCGCGCGATCGCGATCGACCTGATGGGCACGCTCAAGGCCGCGGCCGGCGGCGACCTGGACCGCGTGACGCGCATCGTCAAGGTGATGAGCCTGGTCAACAGCACGCCGGCGTTCACCGAGCAGCACCTGGTCACCAACGGTTGCTCGGAGCTGCTCGGCGACGTCTTCGGCGATGCCGGCAAGCACGCGCGCAGCGCCTTCGGCGTCGCGCAGATCCCGATGGGCGCGTGCGTCGAGATCGAACTGGTCGCCGAGCTCGCGGCATGAGGATCCGCCTGCGCATCCCCCAGGTGCTCGCCATCGTCGCGGTGCTGTCGTTCGGCGCGCTCGCGGCCGCACTCGTCGCGCAGTACGTGTTCGACATGCAGCCGTGCCCCTGGTGCGTGCTGCAACGCCTGATCTTCGTGGTGATCGGCGTGCTCGCGCTGGTCGGTGCGGCGACGCGCGGCGCGGTGCGGCGCGCCGCGACCGGGCTCGCGATCGCGGCCGCGCTCTCCGGCATCGCGTCGGCGCTCTGGCAGCAGTTCTACGCCGCCAGCGAGAACTCGTGCGACCTGAGCCTCGCCGAGCGCATCACGACCGCACTGCACCTCGACCGCCTGCTGCCGCAGGTATTCATCGCCTACGCCTCCTGCGGGGACGCGGCGGTGTCCATCCTGGGCATCCCGTTCGCGATCTGGAGCTGCGCGATGTTCGTGCTGGTGGCGGTGCTGCTCGCGTGGACGCTGCGTGCGGCGCTGCGCACCGGGCGCTGAGGCGCGCGGCCGGCACACGGTGAAGCCGGGTACCTACTACGCGGCCAGCGCGGGCCCGGCGACGACCCGGGCACCGCTGCGCGCACGCCTGGATGCCGAGGTCTGCGTGGTCGGCGCCGGCTTCGCGGGGCTCGCGACGGCGGTCGGCCTCATCGAGCGCGGCGTGCGCGACGTCGTCGTGCTGGAGTCGGAAGCCGTCGGCCACGGCGCCTCCGGCCGCAACGGCGGATTCGTGTTCGGGGGCTTCAGCCTCGACTGCGCGCGCCTGCTGGAGCAGCAGGGCCCCGAGCGTGCCCGCGCGATGTACGCATTGACCCGCCGCGCGGTGCAGACCATCCGCGATCGCATCGCCCGTCACGCGATCGCCTGCGACGCGGTCGAGGGTGGCGTCGTCCTCGCCAACTGGTTCGACGACCCGGCGCCGCTGCTGCGTCGCCAGCAGCTGATGGCGCGCCACTTCGATACCCAGTGGGAGTACCTGACGCACGAGCGTCTCGGGGACTACACCCGCTCGGCGCGCTACGCCGACGGCCTGCTCGAGCCCGACGCCTTCCACTTCCATCCCCTGAAGTACGCCCGCGGCCTCGCCGAGGCGATCGAGCGCCAGGGAGGCCGGATCTTCGAGCGCAGCGCCGTCACCGCGATCGCGGCGCGCGCGGGCGGCCACGAGGTGCGCGTCCACGGCACCGACGGCATGCAGGGCGTCGTGCATGCGCGACACGTCGTCGTCGCCGGCGGCGGCTACCTGCGCGGCCTCGTGCCGGCGCTGGAGCGTGCGATGCTGCCCATCGCGACCTACGTCGTCGCGACCGAGCCGCTGGGCGAGGCGCTCGCGCGCTCGATTCCCGGCAAGGCGGCGATCTACGACACGCGGTTCTCGTTCGACTACTACCGTCCCCTGCCCGACACGCGACTGCTGTGGGGCGGCCGCATCTCCATCCTCGACCGCGGCCCCGCGCCCATCGCGCGCCTGCTCAAGGCCGACCTGTGCAAGGTCTATCCCGAGCTGCGCGACGCCCGCATCGAGCACGCGTGGGGCGGGCTCATGAGCTACGCGCGCCACGAGATGCCGCAGATCGGCCGCCTGCCCGACGGTTGCTGGCACGCGCTGGGGTTCGGTGGCCACGGCGTCGGGCCGACGACGGCCGCCGGCGAACTTCTCGCCGCCGCCATCGCCGACGGCGAGCCTATCCCCGCCGGATTCGCGGACTACGGGCTGCCACGCGTCTGGGGCCCGGCCGGCATGCTGGCGGCGCAGATGCGCTACAACTGGGCGGAGTTCCGCGACTGGCTGGCGCAGTGAGGGTGCGCTGCCGCGATCGCCGGCCGCACCCCAGGACGCACCCGAGGCCGCACTCGCTCAGGCCGCCGATCCGGGCAGCCGCGCGACCAGGTCGGCGAGCCGCGCGCGCAAGCCTGCGGATGCCGGGGTCAAGGGCGCACGGACTTCGTCGCTGCATTCGCCTGCCGCAGCAAGCACGGCCTTGACGGGCGCGGGGCTGGGCTCGTCGAAGAAGCCGACCGTCAGCGGCCGCAGTTCGCGCCAGAGCTCCCGGCCACGCACGAGGTCGCCGCGCGCCATCGCCCGGTCGAAGGCCACGAACAGGTCGGTGCGCACGTGCGCGCTGGCGGCGACGGCGCCGTCGCCGCCGAGGCAGCGCGAGGCGAACCACTCGGCGTCGTTGCCGCACAGCACCTTCAGGCGACCGTCGATGACGAGCGCCTCCGTCTGCTCCGCGCGGCCGCCGCAGTCCTTGATCGCGACCACGCGCGGATGCGCCGCGAGCGCGAGCACGGTCTCCAGCTCCAGCCGCACGCCGGTGCGCGACGGGATGTCGTAGAGCATCACCGGCGCGGGTGCGGCGTCGGCGACCTGCGTGAAGAAGACCCTCAGCGCGTCCTGCGACGGCTTGAGGTAGGGCGGCGGTGTGACGAGAAAGGCCGCAGGCGCGTGGCGAGCCGCGGCATCCATCTTGCGCAGCACCTGCGCCGCCGTGCTGCCCGAGGTGCCGAGCACGACCGGACGGGTCGCATGGGCCCTCACCGTGGCAAGCACCCGGTCGCGCTCGGCGTCGTCCAGCAGCGGCGCCTCGCCGGTCGTCGCGCAGACGATGAAGCCGGCAATGCCCTGCCCATCCAGCCGACGGGTCAGCGCCGCGAGTGCCAGCTCGTCGACCTGGCCGTCGCGAAAGGGTGTGACGATGGGGATCCAGACCCCGGAAAAATCGATGTCTTGGCGCACGCGAAGAGTCCTCTACAGGCAACGACCGATCGAAGACGTCGTCCGAGAAGCGCGGGACACCGGAGCCGGCATGCGTGGAGGGCCGAAGGCCTGGTTCCGGCGGGATCCGTCGCTCATCCGACGACGGAACCCGAAGCTCCGGTCAGACGAGCGACGGCTTTTTGGCTTTGACGGCGACCCGGCCAGGCCCCTCCGCGCGCATGGGCGCGCGGGGGAAAGCGAGGACGTGGCAAGCCGGCATGGGCGCGATGTTAACCCGCCCGCGACCTGCGCATCCATCAGACGGGTGACGGGTTGCGCTCGCCGAACTGCGCCTGGTGCCAGTACGGGTACGCCTTCGTCACGGCGCTCGCCTCGTCGAGGCGGCGCATCTGCTGGGTCGACAGGGCCCAGCCGACGGCGCCGAGGTTGTCGCGCAGTTGCGCCTCGTCGCGCGCGCCGATGATCACGGAGGCCACCGTCGGCCGCTGCAGGAGCCAGTTCAGGGCCACCTGCGGCACGCTGCGGCCGGTCTCCTCGGCCACGGCCTCCAGCGCGTCGACGACCCGGAACAGCAACTCGTCGGGCACGGGCGGTCCCGCGTCGGCCGTCTTGTGCAGCCGGCTCTGCGCCGGCAGGCCGCTGCCGCGCCGGATCCGGCCGGTGAGCCTGCCCCAGCCCAGGGGACTCCACACGACCGCCGACACGCCTTCGGCCAGCCCGAGCGGCATCAGCTCCCACTCGTAGTCGCGGCCCACCAGCGAGTAGTACGCCTGGTGCGCCACGTAGCGCTGCAGTCCCAGGCGCTCGGACGCCGCGAGCGACTTCATCAGGTGCCAGCCCGAGAAGTTGGAGACGCCGAGGTAGCGGATCTTGCCCTCGCGCACCAGGTCGTCGAGCGTCTGCAGGGTCTCCTCGACGGGCGTCAGCGCGTCGAAGCCGTGCAGCTGGAACAGGTCGATGTAGTCGGTGCGCAGCCGGCGCAGCGAACCCTCGACCGCATCGCGCAGGTGGTGGCGCGAGGATCCGACGTCGTTGGGCCCGCTGCCGCGGCGGAACGTCGCCTTGGTCGACACGATCACGCGGTCGCGCCGGCCGGCGATCGCCTCGCCCAGCACCTCCTCCGCACGCCCGTTCGAATAGACGTCCGCGCT
This sequence comes from Burkholderiaceae bacterium, assembly GCA_036384855.1. Taxonomy (GTDB): domain Bacteria; phylum Pseudomonadota; class Gammaproteobacteria; order Burkholderiales; family Burkholderiaceae_C; genus Scleromatobacter. The sequence continues at coordinate 5,021 of DASVLN010000708.1, forward strand.
GTCGAACATGTTGAGCCCGGCGTCCAGGCAGATGTCGAGCAGCCGGCGCGCACCCTCAGCCTGGGTCGAGCCCCAGGCGGCGAAGAACTCGCCCCCGCCGCCGAAGGTGCCGGTGCCCAGGCTCAGTTCGGGCACCTTGAAGCCCGAGGCTCCCAGTCGTCGGTAGTCCATGCGTCGCTCCTGAATCGCTCGTGTCGAAGAGGCCCGCAGCATAGGCGCCCGCGCGCCGGGGCGGCGGTCGGGTGCGAGTCCCTGTGCTCGGGCCAGGGACATCCAGTGTCACCGGGCGGCGCGAGGTCGCCCGGCGCCAAAGGGCCACTTAATGCGCCGTTTGGCGCCGGGCAGTTTTCCGCCGCGTCCCCAGAATCGATGGACGACCTCGCGGCATGCAGCGAGGCCGACACCACACCGGGATCATGCCGAACCGACGCCTATCCGCCACCCTCGTCCTGCTCGCCAGCGCCCTGCTCGAAGTCGCGCTGCGCCTGCGCAAGCGCCCCTGCATGCACGGCCGCGGTCGGCCCCTCGCGCTCGGCTGGCTCGTCGCGCTCGCCACGGTGGCCGGGGCGGCAACGTCGAGGCCGCCCGACGCGCCGCCCAT
>DASVLN010000709.1:0-2515 GCA_036384855.1 Burkholderiaceae bacterium
CGCCGCGTCGGCGCCCGCGACCGATGCCGCGAAGCCCGATCGCAAGGAGGCCAGGGCCGCAAGGAAGGCGGCCAAGGCGCAGCCCAAGGGCGTGCCGCCCGCGAAGATCCAGCAGGCGGCCCAGGCCGCGCCGGCGACCACCGCCAGGCCGGGTCACGTGCTGCCCGACCGCCAGTTCGACATCCCGTCGCTGAAGGCGATGAACGCGGACGTGGGCGTGAAGCTCGCGGTCCTCGACCTCGGCACGACCGCGCTCGAGCCGTTCACGCCGCTGCAGGCGCGCATCACGCTGCAGGACGGCGTGCTGCGCCTGAGCGACATCCTCGCGCGCACGTCGCAAGGCCAGGTCACCGGCGGGATCGGCCTGGACAGCCGCCCCGCCCTGCCCGCCTGGAACGCCGACCTGCGCTGGTCGGGCATCCAGCTCGCGCGCTTCGTCAAGACGCCCGACACGATGGTCAAGAGGAACGCCGACGGCTCGCGCCCGGACACCGGCTACGTCAGCGGCGCGCTCGGCGGCGACGCCAAGCTCACGGGCACCGGCAAGTCGACGGCGGCGCTGCTCGGCTCGCTGCAGGGCACGGCGCGGCTGTGGGTGCAGGACGGCGAGGTCTCGCACCTGCTGGTCGAGGCCGCGGGCATCGACATCGCCGATGCGCTGGGCCTGTTCGTCAAGGGCGACGACAAGGTGCCGATGCAGTGCGCGGTCGCGAAGCTGGACATCGTCAAGGGCAAGGTGCTGCCCGAGGTCTTCATGATCGACACCCATGCCTCGACGCTGCTGGTCGGCGGCGACCTGTCGCTGAAGGACGAGACGCTGGACCTCCAGCTGACCTCCCATCCGCACAACTTCTCGCCATGGGCGCCGCACGGCTTCTCGATCGTCGCGCCGCGCACGCCGGTGGACGTCGACGGCACGTTCTCCGACCCGCACGTGCACCTCGAGGCCAAGCCGCTGCTGGTGCGCGGCGGGGCGGCGCTGGCACTCGGGACGCTGGTCAATCCGCTCGCGGCGCTGCTGGCGCTCGTCGACCTGCGCCAGCCCGAGAAGGACGTCTGCAGCGGTGCGATGAAGCACCTGGCGGAGTCCGACCGTCCCGGCGCCGTCGCGCCTGCGGCGTCCTCGGCCGCGCCCTCGCGCGCCCGGGCCGCCGAGGCCGCAGCCTCCAACGCGCGACACGCGCACCGCAAGGCCGCGGCCCATTGACCCGCCGCCGCCCGCCGGCCCGCTCGCGCTCGCGCCGCGGGCCGCCTCCTTCGACGATCGCCACGCCATGCTGACCGCCACGCTGCTGCTGCTGGGCGTCGTGCTGCTGGCCATGTGCCTGCTCGAGCGCCACGTCACGCGCCTGCCGCTGTCCCCGGCTGCGGTCTACCTGGCCGTCGGCTGGATCGCCGGCGAGATGGCGAAGTCCGCGGTGCGCGTGCCGCCCACCGCGCACGAGCGCGCCGACATGCTGGTCGTCGTGACCGAGACGGCGGTGCTGATCTCGCTGTTCGCCGTGGGATTGCGCCTGCGCACGCCGCTCACGCTCAAGGGCTGGCGCGTGGCGGGCCTGCTGGCCGGCCCCGGCATGCTGTGGACGGTGGCGCTGGCGACGCTGGCGGGCGCCTGGCTGTTCCCGGGACTCGGCTGGGTCGGCGCGCTGCTGCTGGCGGCCATCCTCGCGCCGACGGATCCGGTGCTCGCGTCCGAGGTGCAGATCCGCTCGGCCAGCGACCGCGACGCCGTGCGGCTCGCGCTGACCGCCGAGGGCGGCCTCAACGACGGCACGGCCTCGCCGCTGGTGCTGCTCGCGCTGGGCCTGGCGGGCGTCGGCGCGCTCGGCCCCTTCGGGCTGCGCTGGGGATGGCACGGCCTCGTCTGGCCGATCGCCGGCGGCGTGCTGCTGGGGGCCCTGTTCGGTCGCGTCCTGGGCGTGACGGTGCACGCGCTGCTGCGCCGCGGCCACGGGCTGGGCTGGGACGAGCTGCTGTACCTGGGCATCATCACGCTCGCCTACGGACTGTCGCGACTGACGCAGACCTCCTCGTTCCTGTTCGTGCTGACGGCGGCGATGGGGGTGTTCCGCCTGTCGCCGCAGCGCAGCGACGCGCTCGCCCGCGATGGTGTCGACGGCCCGGCGCTCGCCAAGCGGCTGCTCGCGTTCGGGCATCGCTGCGAACGGCTCGTCGAGGTCGCGATGGTGCTGATGCTCGGCTTCGCGATGGCCTGGGTGACGCTGAGCTGGCAGCAGCTCGCCTACGGCCTGCTGCTGATCGTCGTCGTGCGGCCGGCGAGCGTGCTGCTCACCGTCCCGCGCGGGCGCATGACGCGCGCGCAGCGACGCGTCGTGGCGTGGTTCGGGATCCGCGGCGTCGGCTCGCTGTTCTACCTCGCGCAGGCGATCGACGCCGGCATCGCGCCGCCGCTGGCCAGCGCGCTCGTCGAGGCGACGCTGCCCGCCATCGCGCTGTCCATCGTGCTGCACGGCGTCTCGGCGACGCCGCTGATGGCGCTGTACCGGCGGCGCAG
>DASVLN010000710.1:0-5393 GCA_036384855.1 Burkholderiaceae bacterium
GACCTGCCGGCGACGCTGCGGGACGACGAGGCGATGGCCGCATGAGGCTCCACCCGGCCGCTCCGACAGGGGCTCGCATCGCGCGGCGCGGCACGGCGGTCCGCTTTGCGCGCGGCGTCCGAACCGCCGCGTCGATCCGGCCGGAGGCCCGCCCGTGAACGCGGTCGTCTTCGCCGCGACCTATCGACGCGACCTGCGCCTGGCCTGGCGCCGGCGCACCGAGGCGGCGCTGCCGCTCGCGTTCTTCCTCGTCGCCGCCAGCCTGTTCCCGCTGGGCGTCGGGCCGGAGCCGCAGGTGCTCGCGCAGATCGCGCCGGGCGTCGTCTGGGTGTGCGCGCTGCTGGCGGCCATGCTGTCCATGCCGCCGATGTACGCCGCCGACCACGCCGACGGCTCGCTGGAGCAGCTGCTGCTCGCGCCGGGCGCCGGGCTCTCCGTCGCCGGGGCCAAGGCCGCCGCGCACTGGACGATCAGCGGCGCGCCGCTGGTCGTCGGCGCGCCGTTGCTGGGGCTGCTGTTCGGGCTGGCGCCGCGGGAACTCGGGGTGCTCGCCGCGTCTCTACTGCTGGGACGCCGGTGCTCAGCCTCCTCGGCGGGCTGGGCGCGGCGCTCACCCTCGGGCTGCGCAGCGCGGGCATGCTCATCGTGCTGATCGTGCTGCCGCTGGCGGTGCCGGCGCTGATCTTCGGCGCCGGGGCGGCGGCGGCGGTCGACGCGGGCCTGTCGGCTTCGCCGCACCTGTCGCTGCTGGGGGCGCTGCTGATCGCCTGCACGCTCGGCGCGCCGCCGGCCACCGCGGCGGCGCTGCGCATCGCGCTCGAGTGAGCCGCGGCGGCCCGGCGCAAACATTTATGACATTGCCGAATGTCGAGCATCAACCCGCCGCCCCGAACTCGCCGGACAATCACGTCGTGACCACGCCGCTCGCCCCCGCCGCCGATCGTCCGCGCCAGGCCGCCCGCCTGACGTGGTTCACCTTCGCCGCGCCCGCGAACTTCTATCGCCTGGCCGGCCGGCTGGTGCCCGCGTTCGCGATCGTCGCCGCGCCGTTCGCGCTCGCCGGGCTGTGGATGGGCTTCTTCGTCGCACCGAGCGACGCGGTGCAGGGCGAGGTCTACCGCATCATCTTCATCCACGTGCCGGCGGCCTGGCTGTCGATGGTGATGTACGTCGCGATGGCGGGCTGGGCGGCGCTCGGCTGGCTGCTGAACGCGCGCATGGCTTTCATCCTCGCGCGCGCCATCGCGCCCAGCGGGGCGCTGTTCACGCTGCTCGCGCTCTGGACGGGCTCGCTGTGGGGCCGGCCGACCTGGGGCACCTGGTGGGTGTGGGACGCGCGGCTCACGTCGGAGCTGATCCTGCTGTTCCTCTACCTCGGCTACATGGCGCTGGTCTCGGCGATCGACGACGTGCGCCGCGCCGACAAGGCGGGCGCGCTGCTGGCGATCGTCGGCGTGGTCAACGTGCCGATCATCTATTTCTCGGTGGTGTGGTGGAACACGCTGCACCAGGGCTCCAGCCTGACGATGGGCGCGCAGCCCCGTATGGCGGCGCCGATGCTGGAGGCGATGCTGCTGATGACGGTCGCCTGCTGGGCCTGGGCGTTCGCCGTGGTCTTCATGCGCGCGCGCGCCCTCGTGCTGGAGCGCGAGGCCGACACCGCCTGGGCGCGCGCGCTCGTCGCCGGAAAGAGGACCTGAGCCATGCACTGGCAGGATGCGAACGACTTCTTCTCGATGGGCGGCCGCGGCGGGTTCGTCTGGGGCGCCTACGGCGTGATGGCCGTGCTGCTGCTGGCCGAGGCGCTTCTCGTGCATCGCCGCCATCGCGCCGCGCGCCGGGCGATCGCCGAACGTCTCGAGGACGAGGCCGCGGCGCGCACCGCCGCGACGCCGGAGCAGGGATCATGACCCCGCGCCGCAAGCGCCTCGCGATCATCGGCGGCCTGCTGGCCGCCGTCGTCGCCATCACGGCGCTGGTGCTCAACGCATTCCGCTCGAACCTGGTGTTCTTCTACTCGCCCACGCAGGTGGCGCAGCACGAGGCGCCCCAGGGCCGCACCTTCCGCATCGGCGGCATGGTGGTCAAGGGCAGCCTGCAGCGCGACGGCCTGGACTGCCGCTTCACGGTCACCGACTTCGCGCGGTCGATGACGGTGCACTACCGCGGCCTGCTGCCCGACCTGTTCAAGGAGGGCAAGGGCGTGGTCGCGCAGGGCCGGCTCGGCACGGACGGCGTGTTCGACGCCCAGGAAGTGCTCGCCAAGCACGACGAGAATTACATGCCGCCCGAGGCCGCGGCCGCGCTCAAGGCGGCCCAGAAGGGCGGCACGATGAAGACGGAGGCGAACCGATGATCCCCGAACTCGGCCAGGTCGCGCTGCTGCTCGCGCTGGCGGTGGCGCTGATCCTGGGCACCCTGCCGCTGGCCGGCGCGGCGCTCGGGCGCGACAGCTGGATGGCGCTCGCGCGCCCGGCCGCGCGCGCGCACGGGCTGCTGGTGGCGGTCGCCTTCGCGTGCCTCGTCGCCTGCTTCGTGCGCAACGACTTCTCGGTGCTCTACGTCGCGAGCAACTCCAACACCTCGCTGCCGATCTGGTACCGCATCGCGGGCGTCTGGGGCGGCCACGAGGGTTCGCTGCTGCTGTGGCTGGCGATGCTGAGCGTCTGGATGATCGCGGTGGCGCAGTTCAGCCGCCGCCTGCCCGACCCGTTCGTCGCGCGGGTGCTGGGCGTCATGGGCCTGGTGAGCATCGGCTTCCTGCTGTTCATGCTGACGACGTCCAACCCGTTCGACCGCCTCGTGCCGGTCCCGCTGGACGGCAACGACCTGAACCCGCTGCTGCAGGATCCCGGCATGGTGGCGCATCCGCCGATGCTGTACATGGGCTACGTCGGCTTCTCGGTGGCGTTCGCGTTCGCCGTCGCCGCACTGATCGAGGGCCGCCTGGACGCCGCCTGGGCGCGCTGGACGCGCCCGTGGACGACCGCCGCGTGGTGCTGCCTGACCATCGGCATCATGCTGGGCAGCATGTGGGCGTACTACGTCCTCGGCTGGGGCGGCTGGTGGTTCTGGGATCCGGTGGAGAACGCGTCGTTCATGCCCTGGCTCGCGGGCACCGCGCTGATCCACTCGCTGGCGGTGACCGAGAAGCGCGGCGCCTTCAAGTCGTGGACCGTGCTGCTCGCGCTGCTCGCGTTCACGCTGTCGCTGCTGGGCACGTTCATCGTGCGCTCGGGCGTGCTGTCGTCGGTGCACGCGTTCGCGACCGACCCGAAGCGCGGCCTGTTCATCCTCGTGTTCCTCGGCATCGTCGTCGGCGCGGCGCTGACGCTCTACGCCTGGCGCGCGCCGAGCGTCGGCCTGGGCGCCCGGTTCTCGCTCGTGTCGCGCGAGTCCATGCTCCTGGGCAACAACGTGCTGTTCGTGGTGGTGTGCGCGACGGTGCTGCTCGGCACGATGTACCCGCTGCTGCTGGACGCGCTGGGCATGGGCAAGATCTCGGTCGGGCCGCCGTACTTCGAGGCCGTCTTCGTGCCGCTGATGGTGCCGGTCGTCGCGCTGCTGGCGCTCGGGCCGCTCGCGCGCTGGAAGCAGGCCTCGCTGCCGTCGCTGCTGCACCGGCTGCGCTGGGCGGCGCTCGCGGCGGTGCTGGGCGCGCTGGCCACCGGCCTGGTCGCCGGGCGCATCTCGCCGGTCGCGACGCTCGGCTTCCTCATGGCGTACTGGATCGTCGCGTCCATCGCCGTCGACGCCCTCGAGCGCCTGCGCGCCGAGAACCATGCCGGCACGCCGGTCCTCGCCCGCGTGCGGCGCTTTCCGCGCGCGCTGGTGGGCATGTGGCTCGCGCACCTGGGCGTGGCGGCGTTCGCGTTCGGGGTCAGCATGGTGCGCACCTACGAGGTCGAGCAGGACCTGACGATGTCCTTCGGCAGCAGCGCCGAGGTCGGCGGCTACCGCTTCCAGCTCGACGAGCTGCACGAGGTGCACGGCCCCAACTACGAGGCGCTGCAGGCGACGATGCCGGTCACGCGCGACGGCCGCCAGGTCGCCGTGCTGCATCCGGAGAAGCGCGTCTACCGCGTCCAGCGCACGCCCACCACCGAGGCCGCGATCCAGCCGGGCGTGACGCGCGACCTCTACGTCTCGCTCGGCGAGATGGTCAAGCCCGACACCTGGACGCTTCGCATCCACGTCAAGCCCTTCGTCGACTGGATCTGGGGCGGCTGCCTCCTCATGGCCTTCGGCGGCGCCGTGGCGCTGAGCGACCGCCGCTACCGCCGCGGCGCGCGCCGCACGCAGGACGAGGACGCCGGCACCGGATTGCCGGTCGCGGCGCGTCCCGCCACGGAGGTCGCGGCATGAAGGCGTCGCTGCGATTCGCCATCCCGCTGGGGATCTTCGCCGCGCTCGTCGCGTTCTGCGCGGTCGGCCTGCACCTCGACCCGCGCGAGGTGCCCTCGCCGCTGATCGACAAGCCCGCGCCGGAGTTCGCGCTGCCGCGGCTCGACGCGCCCGGCAACACGATCCGGCGCGAGGACATGCTCGGCAAGGTCTGGATGCTCAATGTCTGGGCCTCGTGGTGCGACAGCTGCCGCGAGGAGCATCCCTGGCTCGTCGAGTTCGCGAAGACCAAGGCGGTGCCGATCTACGGCCTCGACTACAAGGACCAGCGCGAGCCCGCGCTGGCCTGGCTCGCCGAGCGCGGCAACCCCTACGAAGCGTCGCTGTTCGACGCCAGCGGCCGCACCGGCATCGACTTCGGCGTCTACGGCGTGCCCGAGACCTTCGTGATCGACAAGCAGGGCGTGATCCGCTTCAAGCAGATCGGCGCGCTCACGCCCGACGTGCTGCAGAACAAGGTGTTGCCGCTGCTGCGGAGGCTCAATGGCTGACCGGCGCCTGTTCGCTGCGATCGCGCTGGCGCTCGCGGTCGCAGGTGTGGGTGCGCGCGCGCAGGCGGCCCCATCCGCGCCGGAGGCTGCGGCCTCCGCGGCGACGGTGCCCTTCGCGCCGCCGAAGGCCGTGCCGACGGCCTCCGATCCCGCCGTCGAGGCGCGCATGATCGCGATCACGAGCGAGCTGCGCTGCCTGGTCTGCCAGAACCAGACGATCGCCGACTCGCACGCCGACCTCGCCGTCGACCTGCGCCAGGAAGTGCGCGAGATGATCCGCGCCGGCCGCAGCGACGACCAGATCCGCCACTACATGACCGACCGCTACGGCGACTTCGTGCTGTACCGGCCGCCGTTCAAGGCGTCGACGCTCGCGCTGTGGCTCGGGCCGCTGGCGCTGCTGGTCGTCGCCGTCGTCGCGCTGGTCGCCGCGATCTCGCGCCGCGCGCGCCTGGCCGACGACCGCTTCGAGCCCGACCCGGCCTGGGACGACGACGC
>DASVLN010000711.1:0-1937 GCA_036384855.1 Burkholderiaceae bacterium
CGCGCAGCCGGCGATCCGCACGGCTCCGGCGGCCGGCAGCTTCTCCGCCGCCGTGAGACGCGCGGCGCCCGCCGTCGTCAGCATCACCGCGAGCCGCGCGAGCGTGCGCCGCAACGACGAGGACGCCTGGCAGCGCTACTTCTTCGGCGGCGGCGCGGGCAACCCCGCGCAGACGGGCCTGGGCTCGGGCGTGCTCGTCTCGAGCGAGGGCTACCTGCTCACCAACCAGCATGTCGTCGACGGCGCGGACGACATCGAGGTCACGCTGGCGGACGGCCGCTCCGCGAGCGCGCAGATCGTGGGCACCGATGCCGACTCCGACCTCGCGCTGCTGCGCATCCCGCTCGAGAACGTGCCGGTGATCCCGTTCGGCGACATCGCGCAGCTTGCCGTGGGCGACCCGGTGCTTGCGATCGGCAACCCCTTCAACGTCGGCCAGACCGTGACGTCGGGCATCGTCAGCGCGCTCGACCGCAACCAGCTCGGGCTGTCGGCGATCGAGAACTTCATCCAGACCGACGCGGCGATCAACCCCGGCAACTCGGGCGGCGCGCTGGTCGACGGCCAGGGCCGGCTGGTGGGCATCAACACGGCGATCTTCTCGCGCAGCGGCGGCAGCATGGGCATCGGCTTCGCCATCCCGGTCGACATCGCGCGCGAGGTGATGGACAGCCTGATCCGCGACGGCCACATGACGCGCGGCTGGATCGGCGTGCAGCCGCGCGACCTCACGCCGGAGTTCGCGGACAGCTTCCAGCTGCCGGTGCACCAGGGCGTGCTCGTGACGGGCGTGCTGCGCGACGGCCCGGCCGCGGCGGCAGGCCTGAAGCCCGGCGACGTCGTCACCGCGATCGGCGGGGTGAAGGTGACCAACACCGCGCAGCTGCTGCGCGCGGTCGGGGCGCTCCAGCCGCCGGCGCGGGCCCGGCTGGACGTCCAGCGCGGCAGCGACGCGCTGCACCTGGACGTGCCGGTCGCCAACCGGCCGCCGCGACCGCGCGGCACGCGCGACGCCGACGACGCGCGCTGACCCGAAGGCTCCCGGGCGCGCTCAGGAGCCGTTGGACTTCGCGTCCTGCGCCGCCTCGGGCGACTGCGTCGTGCGGATGAAGACCGGCACCGCCCAGATGCCGACCTCGTAGAGCAGCAGCATCGGCAGGAGCAGCGCGATCATCGAGGCCGGATCCGGCGGCGTCACCACGCCCGCGACGCCGGCGGCGGCGACCATGTAGTACGCGCGGAACTTGCGCAGCTGCGCGACCGTCACCAGCCCGAGCCGCGCGACGATCACGACCGCCACCGGCACCTCGAAGGCGACGCCGAAGGCGATGAACATCGTCAGCACGAAGTCCAGGTAGGCCTCGATATCGGGGGCGAGCTGCACCGACGCCGGCGCCATGCGCTGGATCGCGGGGAAGGCCTTCTGGAACACGAAGAAGTAGCAGAAGGCGACGCCGAGGTAGAACAGGATCGTGCTCGTGACCACGAGCGGCAGCACGAGCCGCTTCTCGTGCCGGTAGAGCCCCGGCGCGACGAAGGCCCACACCTGGTACAGCACCCAGGGCAGCGCGATGCCGAAGGCGACCAGCACGGTGACCTTGATCGGGATCAGGAAGGGCGTCACGACGCCGATCGCGATCATGTGCGACCCCGCGGGCAGCGCCGCGATCAGCGGTTGCGCAAGCAGGTCGTAGAGATGGCGCGGGCCCGGCCACACCGCGAGCGCGACGAAGGCGAGGCCGATGCCGTAGAGGCTGCGGATCAGGCGGTCGCGCAGCTCCACCAGGTGGGCGACGAAGGGTTGCTCGGTGCCGGCCAGTTCGTCGGCGGGGTCCGTCATCTCATGGGCTCCGCGGCGCGTCGGCGCCGTGTTGTCGCTGCGGGGGGGGGTGGCGCCGCCGGTCACGGCTGGCGCGAGCGGCCGGCGGGGCGGAAGC
>DASVLN010000712.1:0-1821 GCA_036384855.1 Burkholderiaceae bacterium
ACGCTGGACGCGTCCTTCCTCGCCGCGCGGCGCCACACCGGCCACGTCGTGAGCGCGCTCGGCTGGGGCACGCACGCGCTGGCGCCGCTGTCGTTCCGCGGCGCGACGTATTCGGGCATCTTCACGCTGCTGCCGATGCTCACCGGCGAGGGCCGCATCCACCACGGCGAGATCCTGGAGGCCGTCGCCCGCATCGTCGATGGCGGCGCGCTGCGCCCGCGCGTGGCGTCGACCCGCCTCGGCCTGGCCGACGCCGCGGCCGCGCACGAGCTGGTGGCCGGCGGGCGCGCGCGCGGCAAGGTCGTGGTCGAGATCGCCTGATCAGCCGAGGCGGTCGAGGCCGACCAGGGCCGCGTGCTGCAGCAGCATGATCGTCTTGCCGTCCTCGATCTCGCCGCGGCCGACCATCGCCAGGGCCTCGGCCAGGGGCAGCTCGAGGACCTCGATGTCCTCGCCCTCCGACTCGTCGCCGCCGCCGGCGCCCGCGCGGTCCGCGGCGTCGATCGCGGCGACGAAGAAGTGCAGCTTCTCGGTCACGGAGCCGGGGCTCATGTACGCCTCGAAGACCTTGCGCGGCGCGCGCACCGCGTAGCCGGTCTCCTCGGCGACCTCGCGCCGGATCGCCTCCTCGGGCGCCTGGCCGTCCAGCAGCCCGGCGCAGGCCTCGACCAGCAGTCCGTCCGCGCAGCCGTTGACGTAGGCCGGGAAGCGGAACTGGCGCGTGAGCACCACCGTGCCGCGAGCCGGGTCGAACAGCAGCAGCACCGCGCCGTTGCCGCGGTCGTAGGTCTCGCGGCTCACGACCTGCGCGCGGCCGTCGCGGCGGGTGATCTCGAAGGTCGTCTTGCGCAGCACGTACCAGTCGTCGGCGAGCACGCGCTGCTCGAGGATGCGCACGGCCGCGGTCGGCGCGGCGGGCGGCAGGTGCGGTTCGGCCAGGCGGCTCGGCGATGTCATGGCGAAGTCGGGTAGTTTCGTGCAGTATCGTGCAATCAACCGATCACCGCAACTGCATGAGACTGCACGAAACGGCATGCGATGATCGCCGCGATGCTCACGACCCAGCGCAAGAAGCTCCTGCTCGATCGCCTCGCCGCCGAGGGCCAGCTCGTGGCCAAGGCGCTGGCGCGCGAGCTCGGCACCTCCGAGGACACCATTCGCCGCGACCTGCGCGAGCTCGCCGCCGAAGGCCGTCTGCAGCGCGTGCACGGCGGCGCGCTGCCGGCTTCGGCGGCGCTGGGCGACCTCGAGGCGCGCGAGCAGGTGGCGATCGAGGACAAGATCGCGCTCGGCCGCTTCGGCGCCGGCCTGGTGCACCCGGGGCAGGTGGTGATCCTCGACGGCGGGACGACCGCGGTGCAGGTCGCGCGCCATCTCGCGCCCGGCCTGCGCGCCACGGTCGTCACGCACAGCCCGCCGGTGGCGGTGGCGCTGGCCGCGCATCCGGGCGTCGAGATCATCGTGCTCGGCGGCCGGCTGTTCCGTCATTCGATGGTCAACGTCGGCGCCGCGGTGATCGCGGCGGCGGGGCGGCTGCGCGCCGACCTGTTCCTCCTCGGCGTGACTGGCGTGCATCCGCAGGAGGGCCTGACGACCGGCGACGCCGAGGAGGCCGCCGTCAAGCGCGCGCTGCACGAGCGCGCGGCCGAGACCGTCGTGCTTGCCTCGCAGGAGAAGCTGCTCGCCGCCTCGGCCTTCCTCGTCGCCCCGCTGTCGTCGGCGAGCCTGGTCGCGGTGCCGCGGGCGACGCCCGAGCGCACGGTGCGGGCGCTGCGGGCGGGCGGCGTGAAGGTGCAGCGCGCATGAGGACGCGAGCGGCAC
>DASVLN010000713.1:0-4368 GCA_036384855.1 Burkholderiaceae bacterium
CGGGCCGCGGACGATCCACTCCTGCAGCGTGCGGTCGGCGGTGATCGCGCGATCGGGCAGGAAGGCCTGCAGCGTGCCGCGCGGCGCATGGCCCTCCAGGTGCTCGCCGAGTTCGCGCGCCTTGCCCGTCACGAGCGTCGCGCCGGCGGGCAGCGCGATCTCGAAGACGGTGCCGCGCACCACCTTGCGGGTCTTGGCGCGCTGGCTCACGTAGGCCGGCAGGTAGCCGGCGTTGCCCACGGCCAGGCGCAGCCGCCAGGTGTCGCCCTGGCCGTCGTGGCCCAGCGGCTCGCAGCTGGCCTGCAGCACCTCCAGCTTCGGCAGCGCCAGCCCGAGCGTCGTCAGCCACGCCGGGAAGCGCGCCGCCTCGCGCTCGCGCAGGTGCGGCGGCGGGTTGCGCCAGTAGTTCATGCGATCCCAGCCGCCGATCTCCACCGGCCCGAGCTGCGGGTGCACGAACGGCCGCCAGTCGACGTGCGCCTGGCCGCCGCACTGCTCGTCGCTCCATTTCAGCAGCTTCAGGTCATCCTCGGGCGGATGGTCGCGGTACCAGTGGATGTAGTCGTACTTCTCGATGCCGGCCTCGCGGTTGGGCGCCCAGATCTCGACCGTCCAGCACAGCGCGCCCAGGTGCTCGTAGAGCCAGTCCTGCGTGCCGGTCACGACCTCCTTCGGGTGGTACTTGAAGTCGTGGAACACGCTCAGCGCGGGATAGCCGGTCAGCTTCGAGCCGATCTCCGACAGCCGCTTGATCATCCACAGGTCCTCGGGAACCATGTCGTCATCCGAGGTCGTGCCCATCGGCCGCAGGATCACGCCGCTGTGGGTGTGGAAGCTGATGCCCGCGCCGATGTTCGGGTGCGCGACGCAGAAGTCCACCATCGCGCGCACCTCGGGCTCGTTGGCCGGGTAGGGGCCGGCGCCGACCTGCTCGAACTCCTGGCGCCACTGCGAGGGGAAGTTGCGGTTCAGGTCGAGGCCTTCGCGGTCGCGGTTCAGGCGCAGGCGCAGGCCGTCCCAGTCCTTGATCGTGCCCTCCGGCATGACGCGGAAGTACTCGCCGCCGACCTCGCCCGGCTCGCGCGCGACCATCAGCCGCGGCTCGCAGGGATGCTTCTTGTACGTGCCATGCGGGTCGGGGACGCGCATGTACAGGATGCGGCCGTCGCCGTCGACGTCCTCCAGCACCATGCCGTCGACATGGTCCTCGTCGAACGGGTAGGGCCGCGTCGACGAGCGGATGTGGCGCGGCCGCTCCGCCAGCGCGAGCTCGGCGCCGTCCGGGTTCAGGCGCGGGCAGAGGTAGACGGCGCGGGTGTCGAGCAGGTGCGTGACGCGCGCGTCCGTGCCGTGCGACGAGGCGAGCTGGTGCAGGTAGTACAGCGCCGCGGTGCAGGCGGTGAGCTCGGCGGCGTGGATGTTGCCGTCGACCCAGAGCGCGGGCTTGTCGACGTCGTCGCCGGTGGCGGTGTTCGTCAGCGTCGCGACCCAGATCTCGCGGCCCTCGTGGCTGCGGCCGATCGAGCGCACCGCCACCAGGTCCGGCCGCGCGTCGGCATAGGCCCGCAGCAGGGCGCCGAGCTCCTCGTGGCGCGGGAAGCGGTCGAACGACGGCGTGGGCAGCGGCGCGTGGGACATGGCGGCGGAAAGGAGCGAGTGGGCAATGGCTGGCGATTCTGCGCCGGCTCAGGCGGCCACGCGATCGCTCATCCGCGCCAGCCAGCGGTACAGCGCCCAGGTCGCGAGCACGAAGCCCGCGCCGCCGAGCCACAGCGCCTTGCCGGCGAAGCCGTCGCCGACGAGCGCGAGCGGCGCATCCTTGCCGCTGAAGACCGCCAGCGCCGCGATGGCGACGCCGAACAGCCCTTCGCCGACGATCATGCCGCTGGCCAGCAGCACGCCGAGCTGCCTGGCGGACGCCGGCCGGCGCGACGCGTCGGCGCGGCGATCCCAGGCCCAGCCGACGACGGCGCCGACGACGACCATCAGCGTCGTCGACATCGGCAGGTAGATGCCCAGGCCGACGGCCAGCGGGGGCAGCTGCGCGTGGCTGCCCGGCTTGCGCCAGCGCTTGATCGCCTCGTCGAGCACGACCAGCCCGACGCCCAGCGCGACGCCCTTGCCGAGCAGGTTCCAGTCGAGGTCGCCGCCCAGCACGCCCTTGGCGAGCGCCGAGATCAGCGCCGCCTGCGGGGCGGCCAGCGCCTTGGCCGTGGCGCCCGGCGCGCCGGCGAAGCCGTAGGCCCGCTGCAGCAGATCGAGCACCGGCGGAATCACGAGCGCGCCCGCGACCGTGCCGATGGCCAGCGCCACCTGCTGCTTCCACGGGGTCGCGTCGACCAGCTGGCCGGTCTTCAGGTCCTGCAGGTTGTCGTTGGCGACCGTGGCCGCGGCGACGACGACCGAGGTGACGAACAGCGTGAACGCGACCAGCGCCGGGCCGGCGCTCGCCGGCAGCATCGGCTTGGCCACGGCGGCGACCAGCAGCGCCGCGCTGATGACGACGATGATGCCGACGCCGGACAGCGGGCTGTTGCTCGAGCCGATCAGCCCGGCCATGTAGCCGCACACGGCAGCCACGAAGAAGCTCATGAGCGCGATGAACGCGATGCCGCCCGCCACGAGCACGACGGCGGCCGATCCGAGGCCGGCGCCCGAGGTCATGTCGGCCAGCAACCAGCCCACGGGCACGAGGCAGGCCAGCGTGACGCCGGCGACCCAGCCGATCGGCAGGTCCTGCTCGGTGCGCGGCAGCGCCGCGCCGTCGCCGGCCCGGCGCACCCGCGAGGCGGCCATGGCGGATGCCAGGCCCTTGGCCACCGGCCTGACCAGCTTGACCAGCGTCCACACGGCCGCCACGGCGATGGCGCCGGCGCCGATGAAGCGCACCTGCTTGGCCCACGCGTGCGTCGCGATCGCGGCGACGTCGGCGCCGGCGTCGAACGGCAGCATGGCGGTGAGCTCCGGCACGGCGCCGGCCCACGCGATCAGCAGGCCGGCCAGCATGGCCAGGCCCACCCACAGCCCGACCAGGTGCCCCACGGCCAGCAGGGCCATCGACAGGCCCAGGTCGACGCCCGTGGACGCGTTGCTGCTGCGGCTCAAGCGGAAGTATCCCGCCAGGTCGGCGGCGAAGAGCTGCGTGCCGACGACCAGCTGGAAGGCCGCCGACGCGACGCCGCCCCATACGATGGCCAGCAGCCCGGCGCGATTCTCCTCGGCCGCGCCGGCGCCCGTGTCGGCGCCCACCTTGAGCACCTCGGCGCACGCCACGCCTTCCGGATAGGGCAGGTCGGAGGTCGTCACGAGCGCGCGCCGCAACGGGATGGAGTAGGTCACGCCCAGCACCCCGCCGAGCGCGCAGATCACGACGCAGGTGAGGTACGGGAAGCCGTTCCACCAGCCGACCATCACGAGGCCGGGCAGCACGAAGATGATGGACGAGATCGCGCCGGCCGCCGAGGCGACGGTCTGCACGATGTTGTTCTCCTGGATGCTCACGTCGCGCGCACGACGCAGCAGGCCCATGGAGATGACCGCTGCCGGGATGGATGTCGCGAACGTGAGCCCGGCCTTGAGGCCGAAGTAGACGTTGGCGGCCGTGAACAGCAGTGTGATGAGGAAGCCGAGCAGGACGCCGCGCAGGGTCAGCTCGGATCGGGATGGGACGGCTTCTTGCAAGGGATCTCCCCGGGGGATTCAAGGCGCGGATCATCCCTCAGGTGCGGCCCGGCCGGCATCGGGACTACACGCAGACGCCGCGCCGACCCTGCGGCGGCGGCACCGGCGGCTGCGGCCGCAGCTCGGAGCGCCGGCGCCTCACAGCAGGTGCAGCCCGCCGTCGCATTCGACGATGCTGCCCGTCGTGAAGCCGTTGGTGGCCATGAACAGCACCGACTGCGCGACGTCCTCGGGCCGGCCGACGCGGCCGACCGGCAGCGTGCGCGACTGCTCGTCGAACACCGCTTCGCGCACGGCGGCGGGCGCCCGGCTCCACCATGCGGTGTCGATGACGCCCGGGGAGACCGCGTTCACGCGCCGTGGCGCGAGCTCGCGCGCGAGGCCGCCGACCATCGCCTCGAGCGCCCCGTTGATCGCCGCCAGCCCCGTCGTGCCCGGCCGCGCGATCCGGGCCGACACCGCGGTGACGAAGGTGATCGACGCCGCGGTGGCGAGCGCCGGCAGCGCGGCCTGGACGGTTTCGAGCTGGGGCCAGAACTTCGCCTCGAAGCCGCGCCGCAGGGCCTGGAGGTCGAGCCGCGCGAATTCGCCCGCTCCCTCGCCGCCGCTGAGCGTGAGCACGAGGTGGTCGACCGGCCCCGTGTCGCGGAAGAACGCGTCGAGCGCGGCACGGTCGGTCGCGTCCAG
>DASVLN010000714.1:0-1819 GCA_036384855.1 Burkholderiaceae bacterium
CGGGCCGCACTACGCCGCCGCCGTGCGCCGCATCGACGGCGCGCTGCGGGCCAGCGCGGATCCGTTCGACCGCGCGGTCGCCGACTGGCTGGACGCCCTGGATGCGCTCGCGCCGCCCGAGCGCATGGCACGGCTCGTCGAGGACGCCGTCTCCACCGCCGACGCGCGGGTCTATGCGCTCGCCTTCCGGACCTGCCGGTTGCCACGGGAGGTCCCGGCCGGCGGCTCGTGCGACGCATTGAGCGCACGGCGCTGGGCCGAGCTCGATCGCGGCAACGCGCTGCCTTGGGTCTACGTCTACGCGCAGGCGCGGCAGAGCGGTGACGTCTCTGCGCAGCAGGAGGCGATGACCCGCATGGCCGCGGCCGATCGTTTCGAGGATCGCGCCTACGCCACCGCCGGCGCCGTGGCCGAGCGGGTGCCCGACGAGGACGACGCCCTGGCCGCCGGTATCGATCTGTCGGTGCGGGCGATGGGGATGAGCGCTGCGGAGATGGCGCCGATCTCCGAGTTGACGCGCGCCTGCCGGCAGCAGGCCGAAGGCGATGCGAACCTCGCGCAGCAATGTCGGGCGGTCGCCGAGCGCATGTTCGATCGCTCGGACACGATCCTGCTGCGCGCGGTGGGCGGCGCGCTGTACGCCCAGGCGACCGGCGATCCGTCGCGGCGCGAGCTCGCGCACGAGGAACAGGTGGCCATCGCGTCGCATTGGTCGCCCGGCACGGGGCTTTCCGAGTGCGGCTCGTCGCGCGACCTGCTGCGCAAGTTCCGGCGGGAGGCGCGGGTGGGCGAGCTGCAAGCCGTGCGCGAGCGCCTGAACGAGGCGATTCCGCCGTGAATGCTCGCCGGGCGAGCACGCGATCGCGAAGGCGGAGGTCCTCAGGCCAGCGCGTCCCTCGCCGTCTCGAACGCCTTCCAGAACCGCACGTCCTGCGTCGTCGCGAAGTTGATGCGCATCAGCGTCGACGGACGGCGGCGCGCGTGGAAGACGGTGCCGGGCGCGAGCAGCCAGCCGTCGTCGAGCATGTCGGTGGCCAGGCGTTCGGTGTCGACGCCGGTGTCGACCCAGCCGAACAGGCCGTTGGCCGGCGCGGCGAAGCGGCAGCCGGCCGCCAGCGCGAGCTTGGCGCTGCGCGAGCGCGCGGCGCCCAGGCGGGCGATGACGCGCTCGGCGTGGCGGCGCAGCCAGCCCTGCTCGAGGCACACCGCGACCGCCTGCTCCAGCAGCGCCGAGGTCGTGAGCGTGCCCAGGAGCTTGGTGTCGACCAGGTGCTCGACGAGGTCGGGCGGCGCGGCGACGAAGCCGACCCGCCAGCCCGGCGTGAGGATCTTCGCGAAGCCCGACACGTAGATGGTGCGCCGCAGTCCGTCCAGCGCCGACAGCCGCGGCGCGTGCGCGGGCGCGAGGTGGGCGTAGGTGTCGTCCTCCATGATGCGGAAGTCGTGCTGCTCGGCCAGCCGCAGCACCTGGTGCGCGCAAGCAAGGCTCAGCGAGCCGCCGGTCGGGTTGTGCAGCACGGACACCGTCACGTACAGCCGCGGGCGATGCGCCTGCGCGAGCGCGGCCATCGCCTGCAGGTCCGGCCCGTCCGGCCCGCGCGGCACCGGCAGCAGGCGCATGCCCAGCTGCGTCATGCGCGCGAACTCCACCGACCAGCCCGGCTCGTCCACAAGCACCGCGTCGCCCGGCTCGAGCAAGGCGCGCGAGACGATGTCCAGGCCGTGCGTCGCGCCGTTGGCCGTGACGATCTGCGCCGGCGAGGCGTGGACGCCGAAGTCGCCGAGCCGCTGGGCGAGCGCGTGGCGCAGGCGCGAGTCG
>DASVLN010000715.1:0-2050 GCA_036384855.1 Burkholderiaceae bacterium
ACCCGGCGCTCGCGCTGATCCTCGCCGCGTTCGCCGCGGCGCCTGCCCTCGCGGCGTCCGGGGCCCCCGCGCGTGCGGCTTCGGCCGCATCCACGCACGAAGCGCTCGTGTCGCTCGCGCGCACGATCATCGAGACCGAGGCGCGCGTCGACCCGATGTTCGCGACGACGCTGGGCATCGCGGGCCATGACGGCGAGCTGCCGACCGCTTCCGAGGCACAGCGCGCCGCCGAGCTGGATCGGCTGCGCGCCTGGGGCGCGCGGCTCGAGGACATCCGCCGTGGCGCCGGCGCGCAGGTCTCGCTGGTCGACGCGGACGACGCGAAGCTGCTGCGTGCGCAGCTCGACGAACGCCTGGACGCGCTGCTCGTCTACCAGACGGACCGCAAGGACTACGCCGGCCCGGCGCTGCGCGTGACCGGCGCCGTCTTCACGCAGTTCCTTCACCTGCCGGTGCCGGGCCGCGACGGCGCGACCGCGGCCGACCTGGCGAAGGCCTGGGACGACATCGTGAACCGCATGGTCGCGGCGCCGGCCTACATCGAGGCCGCGCAGCGCCTGGTGATCCATCCGGGCCGGCTCTACGGCACGGTGGGCGCGCGCCAGCTCGCGGGCTCGCCCGACTTCCTCGGCGGCGCGCTGACCGATGCCGCGAAGGAGCAGCTCGCCGGCGACCCGGCGCAGCTCGGGCGCTTCGAGGCTGCTCGCGACGCCCTGCTGGCGACCGTCGCGAAGACCCGCGCCACCATCGACGCGCACGTGGCCGGCTGGCCCGACAACCACGCGATGGGCCGCTCCGCCTACGACGCGATGCTCGCCAAGGAGCAGCTGCTGCCCTTCGACAGCAAGGCGCTCGAGCAGATGGCGCGCGACGAGCTCGCGCACGGCTGGGCCGAGGAGGCCTGGCTCACGGCGCTGGCGCGCGAGCGCCACCAGTCCTTCGGTGCCGAGACCGGCGGCGGCATGGCGCCCGCGGGCCAGGCGCTGATCCCGTACTACCGCGACCGCATCGCGCAGCTGAGCGCCTTCGTCGCGCAGCACGACGTCGTCACCGTGCCCGCGTGGCTGGGGCAGATGCAGGTCGTCGAGACGCCGAAGTTCCTGCAGCCGGTGTCACCGGGAGCCTCGATGGACTCGCCGCGGCTGTTCGCGCCGTCGACCACCGGCTACTACTTCATCACCCCGCCGGCCTCCCTCGACGAGGCGGCCGCGCGCCTCGACATGAACGAGGACTTCGACCGCGACCGCATCCTCTCGACCGCGGCGCACGAGGCGATGCCGGGCCACTTCCTGCAGCTGTCGATCGCGCGCCGCCATCCCGACTACGTGCGCAAGATCCAGTACAGCGCGGCCTTCGCCGAAGGCTGGGCCTTCTACGGCGAGGAGATGTTCGTGCGCCTGGGCCTGTACGGCGACGACCTCGACGCGCGCCTGTTCACCGCGCGCTGGGAGCGCGTGCGGGGAGCGCGCGTGATCGTCGACGGCAAGCTCGCGAGCGGCGAATGGACGCTCGCCCAGGCCGCGACCTTCTTCGAGCAGCAGTCCGGCTTCACGAAGGAGGCCGCCGAGGCCGCGGTCGCCGGCTTCGCGCTGCGCCCCGGATACGTGGTGTCGTATACCGTCGGCCGCCTGCAGCTCGAGACGCTGCTGGCCGAATACCTGCGCCGCATGGGCGACAAGGGCTCGCTGCGCGACTTCCACGACCGCCTGCTGTCCTATGGCTGCACGCCGTTCGCGATCGTCGGTCCGGAACTGCTGGCCGACCTCGGCAAGAGCGCGGAGCAGGTGAGGGCGGCGGCGAACTACTGAGGCGCAAGGCTCGGCGCGACCGGACGACGGCCGCGCGGCGTCGGGCCGGCGGGCGAAAGCAAGCCCGGGCTGCCGGTCAGAGCGCGTCGAGGTCGCGCTGCAGCCCCGTGCGGTCCGGATCGCTCGCCTGCGCGAGCACCGCCTGCACGAAGCGCTGGCGGTCGCCGCCGGACTGCTCGGCCGCGCGCTTGACGATGACGCGGGCGATCGGGCCCATCTTGCGCGTGACGAGCTGGAGCGCG
>DASVLN010000716.1:0-1884 GCA_036384855.1 Burkholderiaceae bacterium
CAGGCAGCCGCCTGGGACGCCTGGCGCCAGTCGCCGGCCTCGGCCTTCGGCTTCGTCGAGGCCTGGGGCGCCGCGGCACTCGCCAAGCTGGCGCGGGCCAGCTTTCCGTCGACACGCGCCACCGCAGGGCCGGAACGCGAAGGCCTCCAGGCGCGCGCGGCGCTGCGTCCCCGGTTCGATCTGATGGAGCAGGAGCCGCAGCGCGCGGCGGAGCTCGCGCACTCCGTGCTGCGGGCGATGGGCCTGCTACAGGACTTCCCCGCGCTGGTACTCCTCGTGGGCCACGGCAGCCGCACGACCAACAATCCGCATGCGGCCGGCCTGGCGTGCGGCGCCTGCGGCGGGCAGAGCGGCGAGCTCAACGCGCGTGTGCTCGCCGCGCTGCTGAACGACCGCGAGGTGCGCGGGCGGCTCGCGGCGCTCGGGATCGCGATCCCCGACGCCACGCACTTTCTCGCTGCGCTCCATGACACGGTCACCGACGACGTCGACTGCTTCGATGTCGCCGAGATACCGTCCTCGCTGGAACCGCCGACCCGGCGGCTGCTCGCCGCGCTGCGCCAAGCGGGCGAGCGCGTGCGTGCGGAGCGCGCCGAGTCGCTCGGGCTGCAACGCCTGGTCGACCGGCCCGCCGCACTGGCCCAGGCCCTGCGGCGGCGCGCGAACGACTGGTCCGAGCTGCGGCCCGAGTGGGGCCTCGCGGGCAACGCCGCCTTCATCGCCGCGCCGCGAACGCGCACGCGCGGCCTCGACCTCGAAGGGCGCGCCTTCCTGCACGACTACGACTGGCGGCACGACCCCGACGGCAGCGTGCTCGAGCTCGTCATGACGGCGCCGATGGTGGTCGCCCACTGGATCAACTTCCAGTACCTGGCCTCCACGACGGCGCCGCAGCGCTTCGGCAGCGGCAGCAAGGTGCTGCACAACGTCGTCGGCGGTCGCATCGGCGTGTTCGAGGGCAACGGCGGCGACCTGCGCATCGGCCTGCCGTGGCAGTCCGTGCACGACGGCACGCGCCTGCGCCACGAGCCCCTGCGATTGGCCGTCTTCATCGAGGCGCCGCGCGCCATGATCGACGCGGTGCTGCGCCAGCACGCGAAGGTGCGCCTGCTCGTGGACAACGGCTGGCTGCACCTGCTTCGCCTGGATGCCGCAAGCGCCTTCGTCGAGCGCTACGACCGCGGTCTCTGGCGGCCGTTGGAAGGCGAGGCCTCGTGGGCGGATGCGCTTGCAGCCCCCCGCCTCGCGCAGGGAGCCGGCCACGAGCCGCGCGTGAGTCGGCTTTGAATCGCATTCGCGTCGGCGGCGCCGCGGGATAAGCGGCCGCCGCGGGCGGCTCGCCGCGTTCTTGCCTACAGTGCCGGGCATGAAACGGCGCGGCCTGCCGGCGAGGCGGGTCGCGGAGATGATCATGTGTCCACTCGAAAGCTCCCCGCGCGTCGATGGCCTGGACGTGGCGAGCGGCGGACGCCGGTCGACGGTCCGCGGATGGCGGGCCTTGCGTCTGCTCGCGTGCTGCGCCGCGGCGGCCCTGCTGGAGGGCTGCCACCTCACGGTACTCGATCCGAAGGGCTGCATCGCGGCGCAGGAGGACACGCTGATCCTCACGGCCACCCTGCTGATGCTGATCGTCGTCGTGCCCGTGATCTTCATGGCCCTTTACTTTCCGTGGAGGTACCGCGCCTCGAACACGGGAGCGACGTATCGGCCGAAGTGGTCCTACTCGCACCGCATCGAGCTGGCCGTCTGGGCCATCCCCTGCGCGATCATCCTGGTGCTGGGCGTGCTGACGTGGAAGACGACGCACTCGCTCGACCCGTACAAGCCGCTGGATTCCAAGGTCAAGCCGATCGAGATCGACGTCGTCGCGCTGGACTGGAAGTG
>DASVLN010000717.1:0-8313 GCA_036384855.1 Burkholderiaceae bacterium
ACGCGACGGGCCGCGCACGCACGCTCGGCGACGTGCTCGCGGGACGCACCCCGATGCTGCTGATGCTGGGCTACGACCACTGCCCGCAGCTGTGCGGCCTCGCGCTGCAGGGGGCGCTCGAGGCCGCGCACGCGAGCGGCCTGCCCGCCGCGGCCTATCGGCTGCTGTTCGTGAGCATCGATCCGGCCGACACCCCCGCCGACGCGGCTGCACGCGAACGCGTCGAGCGCGACTATGCGCACTTCCTGGCCGGCACCGCGCCCGTGCCCGCCATCACGCTGATGGTCGGCCGGCCGCCCGCGATCGCGGCGCTCGCACAGGCGGTGGGGTATCGCTACGCCGCCACGCCCGACGCCGGAGACGCGCGCTTCGCGCACCCGGCGGCGCTGTTCGTCGTCGCTCCCGACGGGCGCATCTCGCATACCTTTGGCGGTATCCGGTACGACGCCGCCGAGCTGCGCCGCGCGGTCGAGGACGCCGCCGCCGGCCGCGTCAGGCCGGGCCTGGGCGACCGCATCGCCCTGCTCTGCGCGCACCTCGATCCGCACCTGGGCCGCTGGAGCACCTCGGTGCTGGCGTTCGCGCGCATCGTCGGCCTCGGCACCGTCGCGGCGCTGGGGGCCCTTGCCTGGCGGGCGCGCCGCCGGAGTGCCCGCTGATGGCCACGAGCGTCGACGCCGAGCTGGCCCCGGGCGTGCAGCTGCTCGCGCCGGCGGCCTCGACCCTCGCCCATCGGACAGACTGGCTGATGCTCGCCATGGTGCTGCTGTGCGGCACGGTCGCGGCGGTGCTGTGCCTGCTCGTCATCGTGTTCGCGATCCGCTACCGGCGCGGCGCGCACGTCGACCGCACGCCGCCGCGCAAGCTCAAGGGCCTGGAGGTCGCATGGTCCGCGATCCCGCTGGCGATCTTCCTGGGCATCTTCGCGTGGGCCGCGCGCGACTTCCTGACGCTGTATGCGCCACCGCGCGACGCGCTGCCGGTCACCGTCGTCGCCAAGCAGTGGATGTGGAAGGTCGAGCACCGCAACGGCCGGCGCGAGATCAACGAGCTGCACGTGCCGCTGGGCGAGCCGGTGGTGCTCACGCTCGCGTCGCAGGACGTCATCCACAGCTTCTTCGTGCCGGCGTTCCGCGTGAAGCAGGACGTCGTGCCGGGCCGCTGGACGCGGCTGTGGTTCAAGGCGACGCAGCCGGGCGAGTATCCGCTGTTCTGTTCCGAATACTGCGGCAGCCAGCATTCCCTGATGACGGGGCGCGTCGTCGTGATGAACCCGGCCGACTACGCGCGCTGGCTCGCGTCCGGCCCGGCCGAGCCTTCGCTCGCGCAGTACGGCTTCGCGCTGTTCCGCCAGCTCGGCTGCTCGGGCTGCCACGACGCCCGCTCCACGGTGCATGCGCCGCTGCTGGAGGGCGTCGCCGGCCGTCTCGTGCACCTGCAGGACGGCCGCACGGTCGTGGCCGACGACGCCTACCTGCGCGACTCGATCGTGAAGCCCGGACAGGACGTCGTCGCCGGCTTCGCGCCGGTCATGCCCTCGTACGCGGGCCAGGTGGGCGAGGAAGACCTCGCGGCGCTGGTGGCCTACCTGCAGTCGCTCTCGGCGAAGGATGCGCAGCCATGACGACCGATACCCCCCGCTCGTACCTCACCGACGGCCTGACGATCCGTTCGTGGCTGACCTCGGTCGACCACAAGCGCATCGCGATCCTCTACGCCATCGCGATCACCGCCTTTTTCTTCGTGGGCGGTGCGGCGGCGACGATCATCCGCCTCGAGCTCGCGACGCCGCAGGCCGACGTCGTCTCCCACGACGGCTACAACAAGGTGTTCACGGCCCACGGCGTCGTGATGGTGTGGCTGTTCCTCATTCCCTCGATCCCGTCGGTGCTCGGCAACTTCCTGCTGCCGATGATGCTGGGCGCGAAGGATCTCGCGTTCCCGCGGCTGAACCTGACGTCGTGGTACCTGTACGTCGGCGGCGGGCTCGTGACGGTGTGGGCGCTGCTGCTGGGCGGCGTCGACACGGGCTGGACGTTCTACACGCCGTACTCCACGATGTTCTCCAACGGCTACGTGGTGCTGACGCTGGTGGGCATCTTCATCGTCGGCTTCTCGTCCATCCTCACCGGGCTGAACTTCATCGTCACGATCCATGTGCTGCGCCCGCCGGGCATGGGCTGGTTCAAGCTGCCGATGTTCGCGTGGGCGCTGTACGCGACGAGCCTGATCCTCGTGCTCGCCACGCCCGTGCTCGCGATCACGACGGTGCTCGCGGCGGCCGAGCGGCTGTTCCAGATCGGCATCTTCGATCCCGCGTACGGCGGCGATCCCCTGCTGTTCCAGCACATGTTCTGGTTCTACTCGCACCCGGCGGTCTACATCATGGTGCTGCCGGCGATGGGGGTGGTCAGCGAGATCATCCCCTGCTTCGCCCGCAACCGCCTGTTCGGATACCCGACGATGGCCTACGCGATCCTGGCGATCGCGAGCGTCGGCTTCCTCGTCTGGGGCCACCACATGTTCGTCTCGGGGCAATCGCTCGCGGCCAGCCTGGCGTTCTCGCTGCTGAGCTTCATCGTCGCGATCCCGTCGGCGATCAAGGTGTTCAACTGGACGGCCACGCTCTACAAGGGCGCCATCCGCTTCGACGCGCCGATGCTGTATGCGCTCGGGTTCGTGGGCCTGTTCACGATCGGCGGCCTCACGGGGCTGTTCCTCGCTTCGCTCGCGCTGGACGTGCACCTCACCGACACCTACTTCGTGGTCGCGCACTTCCACTACATCATGGTCGGCGGCGCCGTGACTGCCTATCTCGGTGGATTGCACTTCTGGTGGCCGAAGGCGACCGGCCGCATGTATCCGGAGATCGCCGCGCGCATCGCGGCGGTGCTGATCTTCTTCGGGTTCAACATGACGTTCTTCCCCCAGTTCCTGCTCGGCATCGCCGGAATGCCTCGCCGCTACCACGTATACCCCCCGCAGTTCCAGGTGCTCAACATGTTCTCGTCGGCGGGCGCGGGCGTGCTCGCGATCGGCTACCTGCTGCCCCTGGGCTATCTCGCGTGGTCGATACGGCACGGACCCGCCGCGGGGGCCAACCCGTTCGGCGCCCTCGGCCTGGAGTGGCAGGCGCCCTCCCCGCCGCCGACCCACAACTTCGACGAGCCGCCCGTGGTGCCGGGCAAGGTCTACGACTACGTGCCCGACGAGCCCGAAGACGCTCGCACCGCAGTGCGCAGCACGGAGGTCGCCTCGTGAGCGCCACCTTCGCGCAGCCCGCAGGGCCCCGCATCGACACGGAGCGCGAGCCCGAGCCCGGCACCGGCGCGCTGGGCATGTGGGTGTTCCTCGCGAGCGAGGTGCTGTTCTTCGGAGGCCTGTTCGCGGCCTACGTCTACGGCCGCACGCACTGGCCGCAGGGCTGGGCAGAGGCATCCAGGCGCACCGACGTCGTGCTGGGCACGCTCAACACGGCGGTGCTGCTGACCAGCAGCGCGCTCATCGCACTCGCGGTCGCGTGCGACGCGCACCCGCGCGCGCGCCGTCACGTCGCGCGGCTGCTGTGGGCGACGGCGCTCCTGGGCGTCGCGTTCCTCGCGATCAAGGCCACCGAGTGGCACGACGACTGGATCCAGGACCTGGTGCCCGGCCCGCGCTTCGCGCTCGCCGCCGTGCCGGGTGCGCAGGAATTCTTCGTGATGTATTTCGTGATGACCGGCCTGCATGCCGTGCACATGAGCGCCGGCATCGGCGTGGTCGCGAGCTTCGCGTCCGGGCGGGCGCGCGGGCGCGCATGGGCGAAGGCCGAGCGCGTCGAGATCGCCGCCCTGTACTGGCATTTCGTCGACATCGTCTGGATCTTCCTGTACCCGCTGCTGTACCTGGTGGAGCGCCATGGCTGAGGCGAAGCCGCGCGACGAGCGCGAGGCCGGGCGCCGGTTCGCGCGCCAGGCGCGTGCGATCGGGCTCGCGTGGATCGCGCTGCTCGCGCTGATGCTGGCGAGCCTGGGCAGCGCCTACGTGAAGCTGGGGGCGTTCAACATGGTCGCGGGCGTGGCCATCGCCGCGACCAAGACGTTGATCGTCGCGTGGCTGTTCATGCGGCTGCGCGAGGCGGGCGCGCTGCTGCGGCTGGCCGCTCTGGCGGGCTTGGGCGTCTACGGGATCCAGTTCATGCTGACCAGCGTCGACTACGCGACCCGCGTGCAGACGCCCGCGGCAGTGCAGCGCCCGCGCCAGCTCGCGGACGTGCCGCGCGCCGTCGTGCCGGATCCGCCAGCCTCGCTTGCGCGTCCGGCGCCGCCCCCGACCTACACGCGCTGACGCGGGCGCGTGGGCGGCCTCAGAAGGCGCCGCCCTGGAACATCCGCCGGATCTGGTCGGCCGTGCCGACGCAGACGAACTGTTCGGGAAACGTGCCGCGCACGGGCACGCAGGCGTGGCCCCCCTCGCGCAGCGTGCGCAGCGCCTGCAGTACTTCCGGAACCAGCGCACCACCCTGCGGCAACGGCCCGGCGCCGTCGTCCTCGGGAACGGACGGCCGGCCGCCCGGCGTCGTGCCCCCATCCTCGCCGCCTTCGCGCACGCTCATCGCACATCCGGCGCCATGCGCCGCCCGCTGTCCGCGCGCCGCGGTCCCGCCCCGGCGCGACCCCGCAACGCGCCCGGTTCCATCTGCCTCGACATGACGCCTCCGTGTGTCCCGCAAGGCCTGCGGCAAGTCCGGTGCCTTGGCGTCGCGGGGCCCGCGGCATGGGCCTTGCCAGACCGAGGGGAAGCCGCATCCCGCGGCGAATCACTCCCCACCCGAAAGGAGACACATCATGGGCAAGTACGTACTGGGCTGGCTGCTGGGCGTGCCGGTGACGGTGCTGGTGATCCTCTACCTGATCTTCCACTGACAGCGACGGCCGCGGCCCGGGCGCCCACGCCTCAGGCCGCGGCCACCTGCAGCACGACCATCGCCACCGTCGCCGCGGCCATGAGCGCGGTCGCGATCCAGCCGAGCGCGCGCCACGCCGGCGGCAGCGCCAGGTCGCCGACGATGCGGCGGTGCGACGCCGCCACCATCACGGCGACCATGATGGGTACCGAGATCACCGCATTGACGACCGCCGACCAGAACAGCGCCTTGATCGGCGGCAGCCCCGACACGCCGACCCCGGCCCCCAACAGCATTGCCGCCGCGAGGATCGCGTAGAACGCGCGCGCGGCCGCCGGCGGCTGGTCGAGGCCGCGCCGCACGTGCAGGAGGCTGGAGACCGCATAGGCCGCGGAGCCCGCCAGCACCGGCAGCGCGAGCAGGCCCGTGCCCACCACGCCGAGCGAGAACAGCCACGCCGCCAGGTGGCCGGCGATCGGCTCGAGCGCGCGCGCGGCCTCGGCCGTCGTCTCGATGTGCGTCACGCCGCGAGCGTGCAGGGTCGCGGCGGTCGCGACGATCATGAAGAACGCGATCGCGTTGGAGAAGCCCATGCCCACCGCCGTATCCAGCCGCAGCCGGCGCAGATGGCGGCGCGCCTGTTCAGGAGCGATGCGCAGCGGCTTGTCGGGGCCGACGCGGCGGATCTCCTCGACCTCCTGCGCCGCCTGCCAGAAGAACAGGTACGGGCTGATCGTGGTGCCCAGTATCGCGACCACGGTGGTCGCGTAGTCGCGGCCCCACTGCAGGTGCGGCACGAAGGTCTCGCGCAGCGCCCGCGCCCAGTCGACATGGACTGCGAAGCCGACGCCGACGTAGGCGAGCAGCGACAGCGTGAGCCACTTCAGCACCGACACGTAGCGTGCGTAGGGCAGGAACACCTGCAGCAGCAGCGACACGCCGCCGAAGGCCAGCGCCCACGCGGCCTTCGGCCCGCCGACGGTGGTCGCGGCGGCGTCGCCCATCGCGTTCAGGTCGGCGCCGAGGTTGATCACGTTGGCGCAGACCAGCAGGCCCACCAGGGTGGCGACGACCCAGCGCGGACACAGGCGCGCGAAGTTCTCGGCCAGCCCGCGCCCGGTGATGCGGCCGATGCGTGCGCTCGCGAGCTGGATGCCCATCATCAGCGGATAGGTCACGAGCACCGTCCAGCCCACGCCGAAGCCGAACTGCGCGCTGCCCTGCGAGTAGGTGGCGATGCCGCTCGGGTCGTCGTCCGCCGCGCCCGTGATCAGGCCGGGGCCCAGCTTGTGCCACCAGCGCTCGCGCGCACCGTCCGCCGGGGCGTGGGAGGGATCGGACGGAGCGGATCGGCGGATCGGGGCGGCGGTGGTCAAGGGGACTCCGGTGCGGCGGCCCCACTCGACAGGGCCGTCGGCCGAAGAGCAAGTCGCGCGCCCGGTTGTCGCGTCGCCGGCGACGAAAAAAAAATGCGCCCGTCGGGGCGCATTCTTCAAGGTCGGTTGGCGGAGACGAAGGGATTCGAACCCTTGATGCAGCTCATCACCGCATACTCCCTTAGCAGGGGAGCACCTTCGGCCACTCGGTCACGTCTCCAACCTAAGCTGGCATTCTAACCTGGAATTTTGTCGCTCAGCCAGCGGTCTTCGCAGGATCCTCGAGGTCGAACGCCTTGTGCAGGGCGCGCACCGCGAGTTCCATGTACTTCTCGTCGATCACGACGCTCGTCTTGATCTCGCTGGTGGTGATCATCATGATGTTGATCCCCTCCTCGCTGAGCGTGCGGAACATCTTGCTCGCGACGCCCACGTGGCTGCGCATGCCGATGCCCACGATCGAGACCTTGCAGATCTTCGGATCGCCGATGACCTGGCTCGCGCCGGTGGCGGGCGCGACCTTGGTCTTCAGGAGCTCCAGCGTGCGCGCGTAGTCGTTGCGGTGCACGGTGAAGGAGAAGTCGGTCTTGCCGTCGTGCGAGACGTTCTGGATGATGACGTCGACGTCGATATTGGCCTCGGCCACGTCGCCCAGGATCTGGTAGGCGATGCCCGGCTTGTCCGGCACGCCCATCACCGTGACCTTGGCCTCGTCGCGGTTGAAGGCGATGCCCGAAACGACTGCTTGTTCCATGTTGACGTCTTCCTCGAAAGTGATCAGCGTGCCCGAGCGGGCCTCTTCGTTGATGTCGATGTCCCAGGGCGTGAAGCTGGAGAGCACGCGCAGCGGCACGCGGTACTTGCCCGCGAATTCCACCGAGCGGATCTGCAGCACCTTGGAGCCGAGGCTGGCCATCTCGAGCATCTCCTCGAACGAGATGGTGGACAGCCGGCGCGCCTCGGGCACGACCCGCGGGTCGGTCGTGTAGACGCCGTCGACGTCCGTGTAGATCAGGCACTCGTCGGCCTTCATCGCCGCGGCGATCGCGACGGCCGAAGTGTCCGAGCCGCCGCGGCCCAGCGTCGTGATATGGCCGGCCTCGTCGATGCCCTGGAAGCCGGTGATGACCACGACCCGGCCGGCGGCGAGGTCGGCGCGCACGCGCTCGTCGTCGATGCTCTCGATGCGCGCCTTGGTGTACGACGAGTCCGTCTTCACCGCGACCTGCCAGCCGGTGTAGCTCACCGCCTCGAGTCCTTCGTGCTGCAGCGCGAGCGACAGCAGGCCGACCGAGACCTGCTCGCCCGTGGACGCGATCATGTCGAGCTCGCGCATCGACGCCGAGGTGTCGGTGCCCGGGAACAGCTCCTTCGCGAGCCCCAGCAGGCGGTTGGTCTCGCCGCTCATGGCCGACGGGACGACGACCATCTGGTGTCCGGCGCGCGCCCATTTCGCGACGCGTTTGGCGACGTTGCGAATCCGCTCCGTCGAACCCATCGAGGTGCCGCCGTACTTGTGAACTATCAATGCCATGGTCTGGACTGCCTGGTTGACACTGCGGGCCTTGCCGATGCGCGCGCCCGCGCGAACCGCGTAGTCTAGCGTGCGTACCGGGGTTTCCCCCAGGACGCCCGGTTCGCGCATGGTCGAGCGGTGCTTCTCGTTGCGCGAAGCCGACTTGTCTAGACAGGTCGAGCCTTCGCCTCGCGCGCAGGCGATCCGACCCCGATCAATCCTCCGCAAGCGCGCCCGAACGCCAGTGCAGGGCGACCTGTCGCGCGCCTTCCGGGGCCCGGCATGCGGCATCGATCCCCAGCCCGGGCACGAACAGCAGCGCGCCGTCGCGGTCATACAGCAGCGGTCCGGCGCGCCCTTCCTCGGGGACGCCGGCGGCCTGGTACTGCTTCTTCAGCGAGCGCGGCGGCGCATCCGGGCGGCGCCGGAAGCGCTCGCCGCCCGATCGCGCGCGCGGGAAGACTTCCCGCAGGCGGGCCGGGTCGATGCCGCCGGCGGCCACGGGCATGACCTCGAGCAGGCCGTCCCAGCCGGGC
>DASVLN010000718.1:0-2758 GCA_036384855.1 Burkholderiaceae bacterium
GGCGACGGCACGGAGCGCGCGGCGCTCAGTCATGGCGCGGCCCCCCTTGCGCGCCGGCGCCGCCGCGCCAGCGGTTGATCAGCTGGTTGACCGCCATCGCGTGCGCGGGCGCGTCGGGCGACTGCGGCGTGTCGGGCGCGGGATAGCTGGCGATCTGCGTGACCTGCTCGCCGGTCACGCCCAGCACCAGCCAGTGGCGCTGAGGCCCCACGGCGATCTCCACGACCACCACGCGCTGCGTCGAGCCGACGCCGATCTGCGCGACATGGCGCAGCACGTTGCCGCTCTGGGCGTTGCCGACGCCGGCGCGCTTCATGGTCCACAGGACGACGGGGATCAGGGCGATCACCACCACGAAGGCCAGCAGGGGCATCAGGGATGTGCTCATCAGGGCTTTCTCTTTGTCGACACGCGCATCGAGGCGCGGAAGCGTGGGCCGACGATACGCCGCCCGGCGCCGGGCCTGCAAGAGCCCGACGATAGCCGCATTTTCAGGTGCGGCTGAGGCGGCGCATGCGCTCGCTGGGCGTCACGATGTCGGTCAGGCGGATGCCGAACTTGTCGTTGACGACCACGACCTCGCCCTGCGCGATCAGGAAGCCGTTGACCAGCACGTCCATCGGCTCGCCGGCCAGCGCGTCGAGCTCGACCACCGAGCCCTGCGCCAGCTGCAGGATGTGCTTGATCGGGATGCGGGTGCGGCCCAGTTCCACGGTCAGCTGGACGGGGATGTCCAGGATCATGTTCAGGTCGTTGCCCGCGCCCGACATGCCGTCGGTCGGCGCGAAATTCGTGAAGCTGGCGGGCGCGACCGTCTCGGTCTGCACCGCGCCGCTCATGCCGCCGGCCTCGCTGGTCTTGGACTCCGCCAGCGCGGCCGCCCATTCGGCGGCCATCGCGTCGTCGTCGCTCATGCCTTCAGTTGCCATTGCCGTCTCCCATCCAGCTCAGGTTCGAGCTGGTCAACAGTTTGTCGATCTTGACCGCGTACTTGCCCGCCGACGTGCCGTAGTGGCAGTCGAACACCGGCACGCCGTCCACCTTGGCCTGGATCAGCGGGTCGAGGTCGAGCTCGATGAAGTCGCCCGGCTTGAAGGACAGCAGCTGCTCCACCGTCGCCGGCGCGTAGCCGAGCTCGGCGACCAGGTCGACCTCGGCCGACTGGATCTGCGCCTTCATCAGGTTGACCCAGCGGCGGTCGGTCTCGACCGAGTCGCCCTGGATCGTCGAATACAGCACGTCCCGGATCGGCTCGAGCGTCGAGTACGGGATGCAGAAGTGCACCGAGCCCGAGGTCTCGCCCACTTCCAGCGTGAAGCTGGAGGCGACGACGATCTCGCTGGGCGTGGCGATGTTGGCGAACTGGGGCTGCATCTCCGAGCGCTGGTAGTCCAGGTCGAGCGGGTAGATGCCCTGCCACGCGTTGCGGTACTCGGTGATGATGCAGTCGACCAGGCGCTGGATCACGCGCTGCTCGGTGGGCGAGAAGTCGCGGCCCTCGATGCGCGTATGGAACTTGCCGACGCCGCCGAACAAGGCATCGATGACCGCGAACACCAGGCTCGGGTCGCACACGATCAGCCCGGAGCCGCGCAGCGGGCGCACCGAGACGATGTTGAAGTTGGTCGGCACCACGATCTCGCGCAGGAAGGCCGAGTACTTCTGCACCTTGATGCCGTTGATCGAGACTTCCGGGCTCTTGCGGATGAAGTTGAACAGGCCGATGCGGATGTTGCGGGCGAAGCGCTCGCCGATGATCTCCATCGTCGGCATGCGGCCGCGGACGATACGCTCCTGGTTGGCCAGGTCGTAGTTGCGGATCGCGCCTTCGGAAGTCTCTTCCTGCTCGAGCTTCTGGCTCTCGCCGGTGATGCCCTGCAGCAGGGCATCGACTTCGTCCTGGGAAAGGATCTGCTGGTTCATGGCGTGCGTGCCTGAAGCCTCGTGCCGTCGCTTACTGGATGATGAAGCTGGAGAACTGCACCGAGCGGATCGGCGAGTCCTCGGCCTCGGCCTTCTTGTGCTTCTTCTTCTTGCGGGCCGGGGCGGACGCGGCGGCGTCGTCGTCCTCGTCGGGCACGTCCTCGCCCATGGCCTTCAGCGCCTCGCGGCGGATCTCGCGCGCGAGCTGCTCCTTGCCGTCGCCGCCGGCCAGGTCCGCGGTGGACTTGTGGGCGAGCAGCAGCAGGATGTTGTTGCGGATGGCGGGCAGGTAGGTCTTGATGTCCTCGCCGACCTTCTCGTCGGGGACTTCGAGCGTGATGCCGATCTGCGCGTAGCGGTCGGCGTCGTGGTCGGCCAGGTTGACGACGAACGGATCCATCGGCACGAAGACGGGCGGTTTGTCGCTCTTCTTCTTGGTCGCGGCCTTGGCGACCGGCGCATCGTCGTCGCCGTCGGCGGCAGCGGCGGCGGCGGCCGCCTTCTGGTGCTGCAGGAACATCAGCCCGCCCACGCCCCCGCCGCCGAGGACGAGCGCGGCGACGGCGATCATGACGACCAGCTTCTTCTTTCCCCCGGGCTTCTTGCCGGCGGGGGCATCTGCAGCGGCGGCGGCAGCGGACATGGACTCGGACTCCTTGGACGTTTGATCGGCACGCGCGCGGACGGCGAGCACCATTGACGTCGATTATTCGGATCCGCGCCGCCTCGAATGAGTGGAAAAGGGCCGGTTTTCAGGACCTCAGGCGTACATGTCCAGCAGGCCGCGCCGCTGCGCCGCCTGGCGCGCCGCGCTGGCGGCCGCGACATCTTCGAG
>DASVLN010000719.1:0-2549 GCA_036384855.1 Burkholderiaceae bacterium
TCGCCGAGGCGTTGGACGGCAGGCCGGTCGGCCGCAGGCAGTACACCGTCATCGGGATCGCGGGCACGATGGGCCGCACTCGCAGCCGGGGGTAGCGGCTCGCGTAGCGGGCGCTGAAGCGGTCGACGATGGCGCGGCCCAGTCCCTGGTGGGCGAACTCGATCGCCGCGTGGTAGCTGTGGACGAATGCGCTCGAGTTCATCGGCAGGTCCAGCGCGTCGACCGCGCCGTGCAGGATCTCGCGCAGCGGGTCGTCGGGTGCGAGGTCGACGACGGGTCCCGAGACGGCCTGCTCGAGCGACATCGGACCGTCGGGCAGGTCCAGTCCGACGCACACCAGCTCGGCCTCGGCGACCGGCGAGCTGGCGATCGCGGGATGCGACGACGGCGCGAAGGCGAAGCCGATGTGGGCCTCGCGCAGCGCGAGGCTCTCGCACAGCTGGCGAGTGTGCAGGGTGTGCACCGTCAGCTTCAGCCGGGGCTTGCGCCGCATCAGGCGGGCGCAGGCGGCGGGCAGGAACTCGACCGCCAGCGCGGGTTCGGACAGCACCTTGAGCGACACGTCCTCGCCGTCGGCCAGCGTCGTGGCGATGCGGCGCACCTCGTCGAGGCGGGCGTGGAGCTGCTCGATCTCGGGCCGCAGGATGATCGCCTCCTGCGTCGGCAGCAGCCGGCCGCGGTCGCGCTGGAACAGCGGCGTGCCGAGGTTGGCCTCGGCCTGTTGCAGCAGGCGGGAGGCGGCCGGCTGCGTGATGTGGAGCAGTTCGGCCGCTCCCTTCACCGTGCCGGCCTGCATCACGGCGTGGAAGATCTCGATGTAGCGCAGCCGCATGTCGTTTCCGGGGCGCTCCGGACGGCGGGGGAATCGTCGGGCGCGGACGGCACTCCTGTCTCGAGCGTCGAGAAGCCAACGCTTCATGTTGCAGATCGGCGATCGGTGGACGAGCCGGTCCCGCCGCAGGCGGCGGCAGGGCCTTGTTTCACCGAATCGACATGTCTGCAAGATATCGACGATCGAGGCGGAAGTGAACTACGAGAATCCGAGCGGCGCGCCCGCTCCCGCGGACGGCCGCCCGGATTCCCGCTGCATGCGGTCGGGGCGGATTCAGTTCAGGGCCGGGTTGAGCACGTTGATCAGCCAGCCCGGCTGGATGATGTCGACGTCGTCCTGCGAGCCGTCCAGGTCCAGCACGAAGCCGTGCTTGGGGTTGATCTGGATCAGCTCGCCCAGCGCGGCGACGACCTTGCCGTTCTCGCCGTGCGCCGCCTCGACCTGGGCGGGCGTGAGCAGGGTGCCCTCGTTGGCCTGCGCGATGCCCCACAGGGTGTCGCGGCGCGGGTCGCCGGCCGTGACGACGATCTGCGCGGGCGACGTCGGCTTGCGGGTGCCGGTACCGGTACCGGGAGGCGTGCCGGTCGTGGGCGGCGAGCCCGGGCCCGCGGGCTGGCCCTTGGTCGTGGTGCCGGGCGGACTCGACGTGGTCGGCGAGGCGCTCGTGGTCGGGGTGGATCCTGCGGTCGGCGTCGCCCCGGCGGTCGGTGTGGTGCCGTTCGAGGGCGTCGCGGCCGTCGTGGGCGTGGCGCTGGCCGTCGAGGTGGGGCTGGTCGTCGGCGTGGGATTGGGGTTCGGCGGCGGGCTGGATGCCGGCGCGTTGAACATGGGCTGGGTGGCGTAGTAGGGCACGAGGAGCGCACCGACGCCGAGGCCGACCAGCAGCGGGTTCACCCACGGATGCGGGTTCTTCGCGAAGGGGATCTTCTGCCAATTCTTCGAATCGCGGATGAGGCCGAGTCCCGCCACGACGTTGCCGGCGAGCTGGATCCCGGTCGCGACCGGATGGGTCGTGCCCGCCCAGGTGAGGTCGACGACGTTCTGTCCGCCCCACGCGGCGAACGACACGGTGTCCAGCGCGTCCGCTTTCCCGCCGATCCGGCCCCAGAACGCCTTGTCGACGTTGTTGCGGAAACGGCCCGCGTTCTCGGCGAACATGTTGAACACGTTGGCGAACGTGCCCGTGACGTTGGAGGCGTTGCCGGAGTTGCCGCCCAGTCCGTTCGAGAAGTACTCGGCCCACGAATGCCCGAAGCTCCAGTTGCTGCGGTCGAACAGGGCGTCCATGCCCCAGCGCGCGGGCGCGCGGGCGGCCGAGACGTACCAGGTGAACTGCTTGTAGTGCTTCCAGCCCTTGCCGAGCTTGCTGTTCGTGTCGAGGACGACGTCGGTCGTCGCGGCGCGCAGCTGCGCGGGCAGGCCCTTGCCGGCCGGATCGGCTTCGAGCTGGTCGAGCACCTGGGAGATCCTGGCCTGCGACGCCGGGCTGATCCCGCGCCGACCGGCGGTGTCGCCGCTCGTGCGGTCGCGCAGGGAGGCCATCGCGTCCTTCATGCTGGCGGTGGCGGCCTGCGTCGCGGCCGCCTTGCGCGAGGCGGCGTCGCTGGTGGCCCGCGTCGCGTCCGCCTTCGCGTCCCGCAAGGCGGCCTGCGCCGCGTTGAGCTTGGCGCGCGCCTGGGTGGCGTCGTCGATCTGCCGGTTCGCCAGGTCGCGTGCG
>DASVLN010000720.1:0-14572 GCA_036384855.1 Burkholderiaceae bacterium
GAGATGGTGATGCCGGGCGACAACGTGTCGATCACGGTCAAGCTGATCGCCCCGATCGCGATGGAAGAAGGCCTGCGCTTCGCCATCCGTGAAGGCGGCCGCACCGTCGGCGCCGGCGTCGTCGCCAAGATCATCGAGTAAGCGTTTCAAGGCTGCAGGGGTATAGCTCAATTGGCAGAGCGTCGGTCTCCAAAACCGAAGGTTGGGGGTTCGATTCCCTCTGCCCCTGCCACCGAATCGCGCTGAACGCCAGCAGCGCGCCGAGATCGCCAGAAAGATAAGGCAGCCCGCGGGTAGGAAACACCCGGCGGGCTTTGCTCGCTAAGGTGCTGCGCATTTTTGCTCGAGAGACTTCAAGCTAGTGAAAGCGATGGCTACCAATTCCCAGATCGAAACCGTCCAGACGGGCGCGGACAAGGCCAAGCTGGCCGGCGCCGCGGTGCTGCTGCTCGGCGGGATCGTCGCGTTCTACGCGCTGGAGCGTTCCGAGCTCTGGATCCGCGTCGTGGCGCTGCTCGTCCTGGTGGCGGGCGCCGTGGCCGTCTTCTTCACGTCCGAGCCCGGCAGGCAGCTGATCGGCTTCGGCAAGGAGTCGATGAAGGAGCTGCGCAAGGTCGTCTGGCCGACGCGCAAGGAGGCCCTGCAGAACACCGGGTACGTGTTCGCCTTCGTCTTCACGATGGCGCTGTTCCTGTGGATCACGGACAAGGTGCTCGAGTGGGCGCTGTATGACCTGATCCTCGGCTGGAAGCGTTGAGAAGGGTTTTGTCCGAATGACTGAAAGCACCCAAGTCGAAGAAGGCCAGGGCGGCGCGGCCAACCCGCTGCGGTGGTACGTCGTCCACGCCTACTCGGGCATGGAGAAGGCCGTCGAGCGCAACCTGCGCGAGCGCATCGACCGCGCCGGCATGCAGGCCAAGTTCGGCCGCATCCTGGTGCCGACCGAGGAGGTCGTCGAGCTGAAGAACGGCAAGAAGTCGGTGACCGAGCGCCGCTTCTTTCCCGGTTACGTGCTGGTCGAGATGCTGCTGGACGATGAATCCTGGCACCTGGTCAAGCACACCAGCAAGGTCACCGGCTTCGTCGGCGGCGCGCGCAATCGCCCGGCCCCGATCTCGGAAGCCGAGGTGATGAAGATCGTCAACCAGATGCAGGAAGGCGTCGACAAGCCCCGTCCCAAGGTGGAGTGGGTGGTCGGCGAACTCGTCCGCGTCAAGGAAGGCCCGTTCACCGACTTCAACGGCGCGATCGAGGAAGTCAACTACGAGAAGTCCAAGGTCAAGGTCTCGGTCACGATCTTCGGTCGTGCCACGGGCGTCGAGCTGGATTTCGCGCAGGTCGAGAAGGTTTGAATTTCCCGCTGCCGCGCCGGGCGCTCGTGCTCGGCCGTGGCGGCGGCGCAGCGCCGATCTCCCCGGTAGGCCTTCTGGCCGGCCGGGGGTTTTGCGTCTGTGGGATAATGCTTGGTTCGCCCGACGGGGGGCGCTGGGCGGCGCAAGCCGGCCTGAACCCCGTCCGTTGCTGCCGGTGGCGAGACACCGGTTCGAGGAGCGCAGGTAGCCACCCCTGTGCGTTGGAACTCAACGATCCCGCCATGGCGCCGCCGGCGCCGGGATCGCTCTGGAGAAACACATGGCAAAGAAGATTGTCGGCTTGATCAAGCTGCAAATCCCGGCCGGCAAGGCAAACCCGTCGCCGCCGGTGGGCCCGGCCCTCGGCCAGCGCGGCCTGAACATCATGGAATTCTGCAAGGCGTTCAACGCCAAGACGCAGGGCATGGAGCCGGGGATGAAGATCCCCGTCATCATCACCGCGTTCGCGGACAAGTCGTTCACGTTCGAGCTGAAGTCGCCGCCGGCGACCGACCTGATCAAGAAGGCCCTGAAGCTCGACAAGGGCTCGCAGCGTCCCAACACGCAGAAGGTCGGCAAGATCACCCGCGCCCAGCTGGAAGAGATCGCCAAGGTCAAGACCAAGGACCTGACCGGCGCCGACATCGACGCCCAGATCCGTACCATCGCCGGCACCGCCCGCTCGATGGGCATCACCGTGGAAGGGCTCTGATCATGGCCAAGACCACCAAGCGCCAGAAGGCCCTCGTGGGCAAGGTCGACTCGACCAAGCTGTACGCCATCGTCGACGCGCTGTCGCTCGTCAAGGAATGCGCGACCGCCAAGTTCGACGAGTCGATCGACGTCGCCGTCCAGCTCGGCATCGATGCGAAGAAGTCCGACCAGGTCGTCCGCGGCGCCGTCGTGCTGCCGCACGGCACCGGCAAGACCAAGCGCGTCGCCGTGTTCGCCCAGGGCGCCAAGGCTGAAGAAGCCCGCGCCGCCGGCGCCGACATCGTCGGCATGGAAGACCTGGCCGAGAAGGTCAAGGCCGGCCAGCTCGACTTCGACGTCGTGATCGCCTCGCCCGACACGATGCGCGTCGTCGGTACGCTGGGCCAGATCCTCGGCCCGCGCGGCCTGATGCCGAACCCGAAGGTCGGCACGGTCACCCCGGACGTCGCCACGGCCGTCAAGAACGCCAAGGCCGGCCAGGTGCAGTTCCGCGTCGACAAGGCCGGCATCATCCATGGCACGATCGGCCGCCGCTCGTTCGAGTCGGACAAGCTGAAGGACAACCTGGCCGCGCTGATCGACGCGCTGACCAAGGCCAAGCCGGCGTCGAGCAAGGGTGTGTACCTGCGCAAGGTCGCCGTCTCGTCGACCATGGGCGTGGGCGTCCGCGTGGACACCACGTCGATCACGGCCCCCGCGGCCGCCTGATCGGCACTCTGGATTGAAGCCGTCCGCCGCTTGGGTCTTGAGCGGCGAGTCGGTGGCAAGGATTGGTGGGCTGTCCGCCCGTGTCCCCCGGGACGTGAGGCGGGCAGGCCATCCAAGACCGCTGGCCGGGGCCTCTCCCGCAGCCGCGCGCGAGCGCGGCGAGGGGGCGGCTCCTTAAACCGGCCCGGAAGCCCGTCGTCGACGGACACCCGGATCGAGCCAGCGCAGATGGCGAACCCGCCGGAACTGATGAAGCAGTGGAATGCGTGGACGTCGACCTCCGGGCCGGCGCGAGCGGCAAGAAGCGGTGGCAGCAGTGTCGGCAAGGTCGCTGAACCCGGTGTGCGGGACGGCTCCGGCCCGAACGCACGTTTGAACGTGAGGAGCAGACCTTGAGTCTCAATCGCAACGAGAAGGCGGCAGTCGTCGAGGAAGTGGCAGCGCAGGTTGCCAAGTCCCAGACGCTGGCTCTGGCCGAGTACCGTGGCCTCACCGTCGAGCAAATGAACAAGCTGCGCGTCGACGCGCGGGCCAAGGGTGTGTACCTTCACGTGCTGAAGAACACGCTGGCCCGCCGCGCCGTCGCCGGCACGCCGTTCGAGAGCGCGTCGGAGAGCATGGTCGGTCCGCTGATCTATGGTTTCTCGGAAGACGCGGTCGCCGCGGCGAAGGTCATCGCAGACTTCGCCAAGGGCAACGACAAGCTGGTTCTGAAGGGCGGCGCCTACGCCGGCAAGGCCCTGGACGTCGAAGGTGTGAAGGCCCTGGCCAACATCCCGTCGCGCGAAGTCCTGCTGTCGCAGATCGCGATGCTGCTGCAGTCGCCCATCGCTTCGCTCGCCCGCGTCATCGACGCCGTCGAGAAGAAGAAGGGCGGCGGCGCCGAAGCGCCCGCAGCGGAAGCCGCTCCGGCCGCCGCCTGATTCCAGGCCGGTCGAATACAGACACTCATTTCACTGATTTAGATAGGAATCCAAAATGGCATTCGATAAGGACGCTTTCCTGACCTCCCTCGACAGCATGTCCGTCATGGAGCTGAACGACCTGGTCAAGGCGATCGAAGAGAAGTTCGGCGTGTCGGCCGCGGCCGTGGCCGTGTCGGGCGGCGGCGGCGGCGCTGCCGCGGCGGCTCCGGTCGAAGAGAAGACCGAGTTCAACGTCGTGCTGACCGGCGCGGGCGCCAACAAGGTCGGCGTCATCAAGGCCGTTCGCGAACTGACGGGCCTGGGCCTGAAGGAAGCGAAGGACCTGGTCGACGGCGCGCCGAAGAACGTCAAGGAAGGCATCGCCAAGGCCGACGCCGAGGCTGCCGTCAAGAAGCTGGTCGAAGCCGGCGCCACCGCCGAGATGAAGTAATCGGCGAGGACTTGCGGGGCGGCCTGGCCGTCCCCATGTCCTCTCGTTCGCTCCCGCTCCGGCGGGAGAGAGAACAGCGCGAAGCGGGCGACGATGCCCGGCCCGTTTCGCAGTGTTCTCTGATCCGACTGCAGAGAACAGGTTTGGTCGGACTCCGGTGCAACGCCGGGGTTGTCCGCCAGCGGTTGGTAGTGGCCAACCACCAAGCATCCGGCGCAACACCGGAGTAGCCAGTCGCCGACGAGACGCGCAACCACGGCCAGGCTGCGCGTCGTCGCTACGGAGTCTCTATGGCGCAAGCAACCCCCTACAGCTTCACCGAACGCAAGCGGATCCGCAAGAACTTCGGCAAGCGCGAGAGCGTTCTCAACGTCCCCTACCTGCTGACGATGCAGCAGGATTCCTACGTCGCGTTCCTCCAGAAGGACGTGGCGCCGCAGCGTCGCAAGCCCGAGGGGCTGCAGGCGGCGTTCCTCTCGGCGTTCCCGATCGTGTCGCACAACGGCATGGTCGAGATGAAGTTCATCGAATACAACATCGCCAAGCCGCCGTTCGACGTCCGCGAGTGCCAGCAGCGCGGCCTCACCTTCGCCGCCGCGGTGCGCGCGAAGCTGCAGATGATCATCTATGACCGTGAGTCGGCGCCGGCCAAGGTGGTCAAGGAGATCAAGGAGCAGGAGGTCTACATGGGCGAAGTGCCGCTCATGACCGACTACGGCTCCTTCATCGTCAACGGCACCGAGCGCGTCATCGTCAGCCAGCTGCACCGTTCGCCCGGCGTGTTCTTCGAGCACGACAAGGGCAAGACGCATTCGTCCGGCAAGCTGCTGTTCTCGGCGCGCATCATCCCCTACCGCGGCTCGTGGCTGGACTTCGAGTTCGACCCGAAGGACATCCTGTACTTCCGCGTCGACCGCCGCCGCAAGATGCCGGTGACGATCCTGCTGAAGGCCATCGGCCTGAACCCGGAAGCGATCCTCGCGCACTTCTTCCGGAACGACACCTTCCGCCTGATGGACTCGGGCGCGCAGATGGAATTCGTCTCCGAGCGCCTGAAGGGCGAGGTCGCCCGCTTCGACATCACCGACAAGGACGGCAACGTCATCGTCGAGAAGGACAAGCGCATCACCGCGCGCCACGTGCGCCAGATCGAGCAGTCCGGCACCACGCACATCACGGTGCCCGAGGACTTCCTCGTCGGCCGCATCGTCGCGCGCAACATGATCGACGCCGACACGGGCGAGATCATCGCCAAGGCCAACGACGAGCTCACCGAGTCGTTGCTGAAGAAGCTGCGCGGCGCCGGCGTGAAGGAGCTGCAGGCCCTGTTCACGAACGAGCTGGACCAGGGTGCCTACATCAGCCAGACGCTCGCGACCGACGAGACGGCCGACCAGCTCGCCGCCCGCGTCGCGATCTACCGCATGATGCGCCCCGGCGAGCCGCCGACCGAGGACGCGGTCGAGGCCCTGTTTAACCGCCTGTTCTACAGCGACGACACGTACGATCTCTCGCGAGTCGGCCGCATGAAGTTCAACGCGCGCGTCAACCGCGACACGGCCGACGGCCCGATGACGCTGTCGAACGAGGACATCCTCGACGTCGTCAAGATCCTCGTCGAGCTGCGCAACGGCCGCGGCGAGGTGGACGACATCGACCACCTCGGCAACCGCCGCGTGCGCTGCGTCGGCGAGCTGGCCGAGAACCAGTACCGCTCCGGCCTCGCGCGCATCGAGAAGGCCGTCAAGGAGCGCCTCGGCCAGGCCGAGACCGAGGCGCTGATGCCGCACGACCTGATCAACTCCAAGCCGATTTCCGCGGCGCTCAAGGAGTTCTTCGGGGCGTCGCAGCTGTCGCAGTTCATGGACCAGACCAACCCGCTGTCCGAGATCACGCACAAGCGTCGCGTCTCGGCGCTGGGCCCGGGCGGCCTGACGCGCGAGCGCGCCGGCTTCGAGGTCCGCGACGTGCACCCGACGCACTACGGCCGCGTCTGCCCGATCGAGACGCCGGAAGGCCCGAACATCGGCCTGATCAACTCGCTGGCCCTGTACGCCCGCCTGAACGAATACGGCTTCCTCGAGACGCCGTACCGCCGCGTGGTCGACCAGAAGGTCACCGACCAGATCGACTACCTGTCGGCCATCGAGGAGTCGAAGTACGTGATCGCGCAGGCGAACGCCTCGCTCGACGCCACCGGCACGCTGACCGACGAGCTCGTGTCCGCG
Source organism: Burkholderiaceae bacterium (assembly GCA_036384855.1). Taxonomy (GTDB): domain Bacteria; phylum Pseudomonadota; class Gammaproteobacteria; order Burkholderiales; family Burkholderiaceae_C; genus Scleromatobacter. The sequence continues at coordinate 6,359 of DASVLN010000720.1, forward strand.
CGCGAGAAGGGCGAATCCGTGCTGACCTCGCCGGAGCGCATCCAGTACATGGACGTCGCGCCGACGCAGATCGTCTCGGTCGCCGCCTCGCTGGTGCCCTTCCTCGAGCACGACGACGCGAACCGCGCGCTGATGGGCGCGAACATGCAGCGCCAAGCCGTCCCGGTCCTGCGTCCTGAAAAGGCGCTGGTCGGCACGGGCGTGGAGCGCGTGGCCGCGGTCGACTCGGGCACGGTCGTCACCGCGCGCCGCGGCGGCGTGGTCGACTACATCGACACCAACCGCGTCGTCATCCGCGTCAACGACGCCGAGACGGTGGCGGGCGAGGTCGGCGTCGACATCTACAACCTGATCAAGTACCAGCGTTCCAACCAGAACACGAACATCCACCAGCGTCCCATCGTCCAGCGCGGCGACAAGGTCGGCGCGGGCGACGTGATCGCGGACGGCGCGTCGACGGACCTGGGCGAGCTCGCGCTCGGCCAGAACATGCTCGTCGCGTTCATGCCCTGGAACGGCTACAACTTCGAAGACTCGATCCTGCTGTCCGAGCGCGTCATCGCCGACGACCGCTACACCTCGATCCACATCGAGGAGCTGGTGGTCATGGCCCGCGACACCAAGCTGGGCTCCGAGGAAATCACGCGCGACATCCCGAACCTGTCGGAACAGCAGCTGGGCCGCCTGGACGAGTCCGGCATCGTCTACATCGGTGCCGAGGTCAATGCGGGCGACGTGCTCGTGGGCAAGGTCACGCCCAAGGGCGAGACCACGCTGACGCCGGAAGAGAAGCTGCTGCGCGCGATCTTCGGCGAGAAGGCGTCCGACGTGAAGGACACGTCGCTGCGCGTCGACCAGGGCACGAGCGGCACCGTCATCGACGTGCAGGTCTTCACCCGCGAAGGCATCCAGCGCGACAAGCGCGCCCAGCAGATCATCGACGACGAGCTGAAGCGCTTCCGCCTGGACCTCAACGACCAGCTTCGCATCGTCGAGGCCGACGCGTTCGACCGGATCGCCAAGCTCCTGACCGGCCGCGTGGCCAATGGCGGCCCGCAGAAGATCGCCAAGGGCACGACGATCGACAAGGCCTACCTGGCCAGCGTCGAGAAGTACCACTGGTTCGACATCCGTCCGGCCGAGGACGAGGTGGCCAACCAGCTCGAGTCGATCAAGAACTCGCTCGAGCAGACGCGCCACAGCTTCGACCTCGCCTTCGAGGAGAAGCGCAAGAAGCTGACGCAGGGCGACGAGCTGCCCGCGGGCGTGCTGAAGATGGTCAAGGTCTACCTGGCCGTCAAGCGCCGCCTGCAGCCTGGCGACAAGATGGCCGGCCGCCACGGCAACAAGGGCGTGGTCTCCAAGATCGTCTCGGTCGAGGACATGCCCTACATGGCCGACGGCACGCCGTGCGACATCGTGCTGAACCCGCTGGGCGTCCCGTCGCGGATGAACGTGGGCCAGGTGCTCGAGGTGCACCTGGGCTGGGCCGGCAAGGGCATCGGCCAGCGCATCGGCGACCTGCTGCAGAAGCAGGCGGCGGTGGCCGAGATCCGCGCGTTCATGGACGAGCTCTACAACAAGTCGGGCGGCAAGTCGGAGCGCATCGGCGAGCTGACGGACAACGAGGTCGTCAACATGGCGGCCGAGCTGAGCAAGGGCGTGCCCTTCGCGACGCCGGTGTTCGACGGCGCGGCTGAAGAAGAGATCCGCGGCATGCTCAAGCTCGCATACCCGGACGACATCGCCGCCCGCAAGGGGCTCACGCAGTCGCGCACCCAGTGCATCCTGCACGACGGTCGCACCGGCGAAGCCTTCGAGCGCCCGGTGACCGTCGGCTACATGCACGTGCTGAAGCTGCACCACCTGGTCGACGACAAGATGCACGCGCGCTCCACGGGCCCGTACTCGCTCGTCACGCAGCAGCCGCTCGGCGGCAAGGCGCAGTTCGGCGGCCAGCGCTTCGGCGAGATGGAAGTCTGGGCGCTGGAAGCCTACGGCGCGGCCTACGTGCTGCAGGAGATGCTGACGGTCAAGTCCGACGACGTGAACGGCCGCACGAAGGTGTACGAGAACATCGTCAAGGGCGAGCACGCCATCGACGCCGGGATGCCGGAGTCGTTCAACGTGCTGGTCAAGGAAATTCGCTCGCTCGGCATCGACATCGAGCTGGAGAAAAATTGACCCCCCCGAAGCGACCTTCGGTCGCCTCCCCCCGAGGGGGCGACCCCAGCGGCTCGGCAAAGCCGGTTCCGCGGCGTCCGCTTGGCTTGACGGCCACGTATTCAGTTTTTAGGAGAGATGCATGAAGGGCTTGCTGGACCTTTTCAAGCAATTCACCCCCGATGAGCATTTCGATGCCATCAAGATCGGCCTCGCGTCGCCCGAGAAGATCCGCTCGTGGTCTTTCGGCGAAGTGAAGAAGCCGGAGACCATCAACTACCGGACGTTCAAGCCGGAGCGCGATGGCCTGTTCTGCGCCAAGATCTTCGGGCCGATCAAGGACTACGAGTGCCTGTGCGGCAAGTACAAGCGCCTGAAGCACCGCGGCGTCATCTGCGAGAAGTGCGGCGTCGAAGTGACCCAGACCAAGGTCCGCCGTGACCGCATGGGCCACATCGACCTGGCGGCGCCGTGCGCGCACATCTGGTTCCTGAAGTCGCTGCCGTCGCGCCTGGGCCTCGTGCTCGACATGACGCTGCGCGACATCGAGCGCGTGCTGTACTTCGAAGCCTACGTGGTCGTCGACCCGGGCATGACGCCGCTGAAGAAGTTCGCGATCATGACCGAGGACGACTACGAGGCGAAGCACGCCGAGTTCGGCGACGAGTTCGTCGCGCTGATGGGCGCCGAGGGCATCCAGAAGCTGCTGGAGGAAATGGATCTCGACGTCGAGATCGACAAGCTCCGCAACGACATGACGGGCTCGGAGCTCAAGGTCAAGAAGAACTCCAAGCGCCTGAAGGTCATGGAGGCCTTCAAGAAGTCGGGCATCAAGCCCCACTGGATGATCATGGACGTCCTGCCGGTGCTGCCGCCGGACCTGCGTCCGCTGGTGCCGCTGGACGGCGGCCGCTTCGCGACCTCCGACCTGAACGACCTCTATCGCCGCGTCATCAACCGCAACAACCGTCTCGCGCGCCTGCTGGAGCTGAAGGCTCCGGAGATCATCGTGCGCAACGAGAAGCGGATGCTGCAGGAGGCGGTGGACTCGCTGCTGGACAACGGCCGTCGCGGCAAGGCGATGACCGGCGCGAACAAGCGCGCCCTGAAGTCGCTCGCCGACATGATCAAGGGCAAGTCGGGCCGCTTCCGCCAGAACCTGCTGGGCAAGCGCGTCGACTACTCCGGCCGTTCCGTCATCACCGTGGGTCCGACGCTCAAGCTGCACCAGTGCGGCCTGCCCAAGCTGATGGCCATCGAGCTCTTCAAGCCGTTCATCTTCTCGCGCCTCGAGGCCATGGGCATCGCGACGACGATCAAGGCGGCCAAGAAGGAAGTCGAAGCCGGCACGCCGGTGGTGTGGGACATCCTGGAAGAGGTCATCAAGGAGCACCCGGTGATGCTGAACCGGGCGCCCACGCTGCACCGCCTCGGCATCCAGGCCTTCGAGCCCGTGCTGATCGAAGGCAAGGCGATCCAGCTGCACCCGCTCGTCTGCGCGGCGTTCAACGCCGACTTCGACGGCGACCAGATGGCCGTCCACGTGCCGCTGTCGATCGAGGCGCAGATGGAAGCGCGCGCGCTGATGCTCGCCTCCAACAACGTGCTGTTCCCGGCCAACGGCGAACCGTCGATCGTGCCGTCGCAGGACGTCGTGCTGGGCCTGTACTACGCCACGCGCGAGCGCATCAACGGCAAGGGCGAGGGCATGGTCTTCCGCGACATCGCGGAGATGCTGCGCGCGCTCGAGAACGGCGTGGTCGAGATCACGGCCCGCATCAACGTGATGCTGCCCGAGTGGAAGAAGGACGCGGCGACGGGCGAGTTCGTCGAGCACGTCAAGCTGACCGAGACGACGGTCGGCCGCGCGCTGCTGTCCGAGATCCTGCCCAAGGGCCTGCCGTTCTCGAACATCAACAAGGCGCTGAAGAAGAAGGAGATCTCGCGCCTGATCAACACGTCGTTCCGCAAGTGCGGCCTGAAGGAGACGGTCGTCTTCGCGGACAAGCTGCTGCAGAACGGCTTCCGCCTGGCCACGCGCGCCGGCATCTCGATCGCCATCGACGACATGCTGGTCCCGAAGGAGAAGCCCGGCCTGATCGAGCGCGCCGAGAAGGAGGTCAAGGAGATCGAGCAGCAGTACGTCTCGGGTCTCGTGACGGCCGGCGAGCGCTACAACAAGGTCGTCGACATCTGGGGCAAGACCGGTGACGAGGTGGGCAAGGTCATGATGGCCCAGCTCGCCAAGCAGAAGGTCACCGACCGCCACGGCAAGGAAGTCGACCAGGAGTCGTTCAACTCGATCTACATGATGGCCGACTCCGGCGCCCGCGGCTCCGCGGCGCAGATCCGCCAGCTGGCCGGCATGCGCGGCCTGATGGCCAAGCCCGACGGCTCCATCATCGAGACGCCGATCACGGCGAACTTCCGCGAAGGCCTGAACGTTCTCCAGTACTTCATCTCCACCCACGGCGCCCGCAAGGGCCTGGCGGACACGGCGCTGAAGACCGCGAACTCCGGCTACCTGACGCGTCGTCTCGTCGACGTCACGCAGGACCTGGTCGTCACCGAGGAGGACTGCGGCACGCAGAACGGCCTCGCGATGCGCGCCCTGGTCGAAGGCGGCGAAGTCATCGAGTCGCTGCGCGACCGCGTCCTCGGCCGCGTGACCGCCGTCGAGGTGCTGCACCCCGAGACCCAGGAGACCGTGCTGACCGCGGGCGAGCTGCTGTCGGAAGACATGCTCGACAAGCTCGAGGCTGCCGGCGTCGACGAGGTCAAGGTGCGCACGCCGCTGACCTGCATGACGCGCTACGGCCTGTGCGCGCGCTGCTACGGCCGCGACCTCGGCCGCGGCGGCCTGATCAACGTGGGCGAGGCGATCGGCGTGATCGCGGCCCAGTCGATCGGCGAGCCCGGCACGCAGCTGACGATGCGCACGTTCCACATCGGCGGCGCGGCCTCGCGCGCGGCGGTGGCGTCCAGCGTCGACGCGAAGTCGGACGGCAACGTCGGCTTCAACGCGACGATGCGCTACGTGACGAACGGCAAGGGCGAGCTCGTGGTCATCTCCCGTTCGGGCGAGATCATCATCCTCGATCCGCACGGCCGCGAGCGCGAGCGCCACAAGGTGCCCTACGGCGCCACGCTGAACGTGAAGGCCGACCAGGCGATCAAGCACGGCCAGGTGCTCGCGACCTGGGATCCGCTGACCCGCCCCATCATCACGGAATTCGCCGGCCGCGCCCACTTCGAGAACGTCGAGGAGGGCGTGACCGTCGCGAAGCAGGTCGACGAGGTCACCGGCCTGTCGACGCTGGTCGTGATCGACCCGAAGCGTCGCGGCGCCGCCAAGATCGTGCGTCCGCAGGTCAAGCTGCTCGACGCGCAAGGCCACGAAGTCAAGATCCCCGGCACCGACCACTCGGTGACGATCGGCTTCCAGGTCGGCGCGCTGATCCAGATCCGCGACGGGCAGGACCTGATGCCCGGCGAAGTGCTCGCCCGCATCCCGGTCGAAGGCCAGAAGACGCGCGACATCACGGGCGGTCTGCCGCGCGTGGCGGAGCTGTTCGAGGCCCGCAGCCCGAAGGACAAGGGCACGCTGGCCGAGAAGACCGGCACGGTCTCGTTCGGCAAGGAGACCAAGGGCAAGGTGCGCCTGCAGATCACCGATCCCGAAGGCATCGTCCACGAGGAACTGGTGCCCAAGGAGAAGAACATCCTGGTGCACGAGGGCCAGGTGGTCAACAAGGGCGAGCTGGTCGTCGACGGCCCGGCCGATCCGCAGGACATCCTGCGCCTGCTGGGCGTCGAGGAACTGGCGCGCTACATCGTCGACGAGGTGCAGGACGTCTACCGCCTCCAGGGCGTGAAGATCAACGACAAGCACATCGAGGTGATCGTCCGCCAGATGCTGCGCCGCGTGCAGATCGTCAACCCGGGCGACAGCGCCTACATCATCGGCGAGCAGGTCGAGCGTTCGGAGCTGTTCGGCACGAACGACCGCCTGCGCAAGGAGGACAAGGTGCCCGCGACCTACTCCGACGTGCTGCTGGGCATCACGAAGGCGTCGCTGTCGACGGACTCGTTCATCTCGGCCGCTTCCTTCCAGGAAACGACCCGCGTGCTCACCGAGGCGGCCATCATGGGCAAGCGCGACGAGCTTCGCGGCCTGAAGGAGAACGTCATCGTCGGTCGCCTGATCCCGGCTGGCACGGGCATGGCCTTCCACCAGGCCCGCAAGGCCAAGGAAGACATGGACGAGACCGAGCGCCGCCAGATCGCCATGCAGGAGGCCGAGGAACTGGCCGCCGCGCAACTCCAGCAGCTGGACGCCGCACCCGCTGCCGGCGGCGAACTGGCCGAGTGACGCACCCGCCGACCTCGCGCCGCACGGCGCCGGTCGTCGCCTCCAAAAGGCGCTCCGCACGGGGCGCCTTTTTTCATGCCTGCGCGATCGTCGGACCTGCGCCCGACGCGGGCATCTCGGCACGCGCGGCGCGGGGTTGAGCGCGGCGAGGCCTCATTTCAGCCAACAAGTGCACACGGGCGATGACGGCGTGGCTGGCCGCGCTGCCCGGCCGACGATGGCGTTGATACAGTATGTTGCAAATGAACCGACAAGGCAGCTCCATGACCAAGACCTCCCTCAAGCTCTGCGCCGCGGCCGTCCTGGCCCTGGCTGGCGCCGCCGCCCAGGCGGCCATCGTCACCGACGGCAACTTCGCGGAAGGCGCCTCCGCCGGCAGCTTCACCACGGTGAGCGGCGGCGGCTCCATCGGCGCCTGGAACGTGACCGGCGACTCCGTCGACCTGATCGGCAACTACTGGCAGCAGGCGCCCGGCGGCAGCTACACGGTCGACCTCGATGGCAACGGCGTGGGCGGCGTGTCGCAGTTCCTCACGCTGGCCAACGGCAGCTACTACGTCAGCTTCTACCTGTCCGGCAATCCGGATGGCGGCGATGCCACCAAGTCCGTGCTCGTCAGCGCCGGCGACGCGTCGCAGGCTTTCACGTTCACCACCGGCTCGAACTCCCACGCCGACATGGGCTACGTGCGCGAGACGATGAAGTTCAACATCTACGACGGCGCGACCGTGCTGTCCTTCGACAGCCAGGATGCCCGCAGCTACTGGGGGCCGGTGATCGGCAACGTCGCCGTCTCCGCCGTTCCGGAATCGGCGCCGCTGCCGATGCTGGCGGCCGGCCTGGGCGTGCTGGCGCTTCTCGCGCGCCGCCGCCGCGCCTGAACCTTCCCGGCCCGCCGTGCGCGGGCAGGGACGCGGCAGGGCCGATCCCGCGGGATCGGCCCTTTTCCTTTGCGCCGGCGCGCGCGCTCGTCCGGTGCAAATCGATTTGTGGGCGATGCAACAGCCGTCCGCCGGGCCAGCTGGGCCGGGTGCGAGGCTTGCTCGCGCCATCGACGGTCTACTCGATGGCAACGTCCGGCAACTCGCGCGGCGGCGAGGCCCGCACTCGGGTGCAGGCTCTAGAAATACCCCAGGCCGCGGGTCGATTGGGCGGGCGTTCGCCTGCAAAGTTTGGCAAAATCTTCAGATTAACCCCAACTGCCCCCCCGCGCCTGCCTGGATACCTTGGTGGGCTGACCCGTGGGCGCCCGCCGAGAGGGAAATGAACCAAGCCCGCAGAAGTACACGCCTCGCAGGCGTGCTGACGACGTCGTTCCTGGCTGCGCTGTTGAGCGGCTGCGACGCGTCACTCCTCGACCCCAAGGGTCAGATCGCCGCCGACGAGAAGTCGCTGATCATCACCGCGACGCTGCTGATGCTGATCGTGGTGATCCCGGTGATCCTGATGGCGCTCTACTTCCCGTGGAAGTACCGCCAGTCGAACCGGGACGCGACCTACACGCCCAACTGGTCGTACTCGCACCGCATCGAGGCCGTCGTCTGGGCCATCCCCTGCGCGATCATCCTGGTGCTGGGCGTGCTGACGTGGAAGACGACGCACTCGCTCGACCCGTACAAGCCGCTGGATTCCAAGGTCAAGCCGATCGAGATCGACGTCGTCGCGCTGGACTGGAAGTG
>DASVLN010000721.1:0-2182 GCA_036384855.1 Burkholderiaceae bacterium
CTCGTGCCATTCCTCGTAGGCCTGGCGACGCGCGGCGAGCATCCCGGCCCAGGCGTCGAACCTACCCTTCACGGAGCCCATAGCCGTGGCCTCGCGCGTTGGCGATCTGGAGGGTCGAGCCGATCGCCGCGAGCTTGCGCCGCAGCCGGTGCAGCGCCACGTCCAGCGCGTTGGGCGTGACCGCATCGGACAGCCCCCAGGCCGCGGCCTCGAGCGCCGCGCGGCGCACGGTGCGGCCCTCGGCCCGCACGAGGCACAGCATGATCTGCAGCTCCGCGGCGGGCAGCGTCACCTGTTCGTCGGCGCAGGCCATGCAGCCGGCGTCGGGCTCGACGCGCACGTCGCCGAAGCGCGGCGACAGGCTCTGCATCGCCGCCGGCCGGCGCAGGAGCGCGCGCACGCGGGCGACGAGCTCCTCCATCGGGAAGGGCTTGGCGAGGTAGTCGTCGGCGCCGGACTCGAGGCCGTCGACGCGGTCGTGCAGCGCATCGCGCGCCGTCAGCATCAGGCACGGCACGACACGCCCCTCGGCGCGCAGCCGGCGCACGAGTTCCAGCCCGTCGCCGTCCGGCAGGCCGCGGTCGACCACCACGGCACCGTATGGCGCAAGCCCGAGCGCGGCCCAGGCCGCATCCATGCGCTCGAACACGTCGACCTCGATGCCGGCGCCGCCCAGCGCCTGGCGCACGAGGGCGGCGAGGCGGTCGTGGTCTTCGACGAGGGCGATGCGGTTCATGCGGACAGGCAGCGTACCAGTCTCGAGGATCTGCGAATCAGCGCCGCGCTCAATCCAGGCCGACCTTGCCCGGCGCCCAGTACGCCTTCGCGAGCACCTGAGAGGGCTTGGCCCCCGCCCCGCGCAGGCCGCGCACGAGGCGCTGCACCGCCGGCGCGCGGCCGCTCAGGACGTACTGGCGGTATGCATCGGCCGCGGCGTAGCGCGCGAACGCGGCCTCGATCTCCGGCAGGTGGCCGTCGACGGCGCGGCGCTCGACGAGCCAGGCGTTGCGCAGCATGCCTTCGCCGAGCGCCTCGAGCGCCTGGCGCATGCCGTAGGCGTCGCCGGTCTCGAAGATGAAGTGGGTGTCGACGGCGCCCAGGGGCGTGCTGCACAGCGCGCGCGCCAGGCCGAGCGAGGTCTCGTCGCCGAAGAAGACGGTGGAGCGCTGGATCGTGCCCAGGTCCAGCGAGCGCCGCGGCCCGAGGACGTGGCACGGCTCGCCGGGCGCGACGCCGCCCAGCCAGTCCGAGCCGGGGCCCCAGCCGTGGACGTGGCCGAGGACGAGCAGCTCGTCGGCCGGCCCGCCGAGGCGAAACGGCGTGAAGGTGCGGAAGCTCATGCCGGAGACGCGCAGCTGCACCTTGTCGCCCGGCACCTCCGCGAGGTCGCGGAAGCTGGCGGCGCGCAGGCTGACGAGCCGCAGCGTGGACGACAGCTCGTGCACCGCGCCGACCGTGGCGCGGTGGGTGAGCAGGCGCAGCAGGCCCTGGCCGAGGAGGCCGGGGCGGCCGGCGGACGAACGGGCGGCGGCCGCGTCGCTGCCGGCCAGGGACGGAAGGTCGAGGCGCACGCCGGGCGCCGGGCTGCTCGGGTTCAGGGACATGGGGCGGCCTTTCGCGGTGGATTCGATCGACGCGGATCGTCCCGCCGCCCGGCTTTCCGGTTCCTTACCGCCGCGATTCCCGCAGCGCCCCAGGGTCATCCCGGACCGCCGCGACGGCCACCGTCCGGCGGGAGGCGTTCCCACCATCCGGTGCCCATCGGCAGCGCGCGCGCCGGCTTTAGCCCGGATGCGCAAACTAGTTCACGCAATCGGGGGCAAGTCCTGCCGCTCGACCGTGATGCGAGGCAGCTCGGCCGCAGTAACATCAGGTAACTCCTCAGGTTGCAAAAATTACATGTCCAACAAGAAGCGACTCCGCGCCGCGATCCTGCTGCTGATCGCGCTCATGCTCGCCGCGGCGATGTTCCATGGGGAGATCGACGGGTTCTGGCATCGCCATCAGGCGCACCCCATGCCGCCGGCCGCCCTGGCCAGCGCAGGAGCGGGTGCCGGCCACGGCGCGACCCCCGTCGCAACGGCGCCGCTGCCGCGCGACACTTCCGCGCCGGTCGCCTTCGGCGCGCACCGCGTCCGGGTGGCGCACGTGAAGGCGGAAGGCGGCGCAGGCGTCGCGGCGC
>DASVLN010000722.1:0-1720 GCA_036384855.1 Burkholderiaceae bacterium
GGCGGCACGGTCACGGTCGTCGAGCTCCCCAAGCCCGCTCCCGCGGCGACGCCGGCGGCGCTGGCGGCGAGCCTGGCCGGCGGCCGCGTGCTCCGGGAGATGGATCCGGCCGAGCGCGACCGCCTGCGCGACAAGGAGATCGACGACGCGATGAACCGGCGCTGAGCGCCCGTGCCGCCGGGTCGACCCGGCGCCGTCGCCGCGGGTCGATCCGAACGTCCAGGTATTCAAATGAACCCGACCCCCGCGCAAGTCCTCGACCACGTGAAGGCCGGCCGCCTCGCGCGCCTGCTGCGCGGCGAGCTCGCGGTCTTCACGACCCCGGCCGAGATCAACGCGGACATGCGGCCGACCGACCACGCGCAGCTGCTCGAGGCCGGGCTCTACCCGCTCGTGCCGACACCGCTGCGCCCGGAGGTGCTGTCCAGCCTGCTGCAGCAGGCGCTGCTGGACATCGCGGTCGACGCCCGCGGCGTGTTCTGCGCCGTGCAGTGCTTCTACATCGAGATCGTGAACGAGGACGGCGGGCGCTCGCCGCTGCGGCTGGATCGCGACGCGCTGTTCGCGAGCCTGCACGCGGCCTTCCTCGCGCACGAGCAGGATCTCCACGCGCTGGCCTTCCGTCCGCGCGACCTCGTGCTCGATCGCTGCCACAAGCTGACCGCGGCCGCTTTCCGCGTCCTCGCGCGCGACCACGGCCTGACGCTGCCGGGCGGCGCGCCGGTGGCCGGCCAGGCCTGAGAGCGGTCGCCTCGTTGCGCGGGCGTCGCCGGCGCGTCAGCCCGCGGCCAGCACCGGCTGCAGCACCTCGCGCAGGTCTGCGATCGAGAACGGCTTGCCCAGGTGCGCGTCCATGCCGGCGGCCTTGCACTCGGCGATGTCGTCGGGCAGCACGTTGGCGGTCAGCGCCACGATCGGCAGGCGCGCGCCGCCGCGGGCCGCCTCGTGCGCGCGCCAGCGGCGCGTGGCCTCGAAGCCGTCGATGCCGGGCATCTGGCAGTCCATCAGGACCGCGGCGACCGTCGCGCCGTCCGGGCCGTGCAGGCAGTCCAGCGCCTCCTCGCCGTCATGCGCCTCCAGCACGGCGACGCCCAGCATCTCCAGCATGCGCGTCGCGAGCATGCGGTTGACGGCGTTGTCCTCGACCAGCAGGACGCGGGCCGCGGGCAGCGGGGAGGGCGGGGACGTGAGGTCGTTCATGCGCGTGGGGCCTACACTATCCCACGCCGTGCGCGTCCGGCCGGCCGCGGTGGCCGGGTGGATTGCGGAAGAATTCCCGCAATGCGCCTCCGCGTCGCGTCCATACCCCTACCCGCATGCCCGCGATCCCCCTGACGATCCGCCCGTTCCGCGCCGGCGACGAGTCCCCGCTGCGCGCGGTGTACGCCTCGGCCATCCACGAGGTCGCACGGCGCGACTACACGCAGGCGCAGCTGGACGCCTGGGCGCCGGCGAACTTCGACGCCGAGAACTGGGCGCGCCGCATCCAGGGCATCGCGCCCTTCGTCGCCGAGGGCGCGGACGGCCTCCTGCTCGGATATGCCGACGTGCAGCCCGACGGCTACGTCGACCACTTCTTCGTCGCCGGGCACGCGGGCGGGCAGGGCGTGGGCGGCGCGCTGATGCGGCGGCTGCTCGAGCGCGCGCGCGAGCTGGGGGTCGCGCAGCTCAGCTCCGACGTGAGCCGGACCGCGCAGCCCTTCTTCGCGCGCTTCGGCTT
>DASVLN010000723.1:0-6254 GCA_036384855.1 Burkholderiaceae bacterium
GCGGTTCATCCAGTCCGCCTTGCGCGAATGGGCCTACGGGCGAGCCTACAAGAACTCCGAGGAGCGCCTTTCGGCCTTGCCCGTCTGGAACCACTTCTACAACTGGCACCGACGCCACCACGGCATCGGTTGCCTTCCGCCCATGTCCAGGCTCCTTGCCTCACGCAAGAACCTGTTGACACTTCACATCTAACGCCGTCTGCCGCCGCCGCCGGCCGGCGGGGTCGACGGCGCTAGGAAGCTGGCGCCCGCGAGTGCGCTGCCGTCTTCGCGTGGCGATGGCGCAATCGCAATCGCAGGGCGAGGGTCAGAGCCACCGCGAGAAGCATGTGCTCTGGCAGCAGGAAGCCGACACCGACAGACAGCAGTGGTACGCCGCTCAGAAAGGCGAGGACGACGAAGTCGGCCGGATGACGAAAGCGCGCCAGTGCGTTGCGCAGTGAGCGGACCAGCAAGCCCAAAAGATAGTTCGCCAGGCACAGGATCGGCAGCGAAAACCACTTGAAATCCGCGAAGGTCGCGCCGACGCCGAAGGCCGGGACGCCCTGGTCTAGTTCGAAACTCTCGGGAAAATAGATCTCCGCAAGCAGGAAAGAGCCGAAGTCTTTCGGCTTGTCCGGAAAGATCGCGCGAGGAATTCGCGAATAGACGTTGTCTTCGAAGAAGATCCGGCCCCAGAGTGCGGGCTTGTCGTCGTCGACGATCATCAATCCGTTGGCCGTGTAGTCGGAATAGCCGAACATGCTGGCAGCCAGTTCGCCAAGTTCCACGCCGCTGGAAAACAGGTAGAACAGCACCACGAGCACGGCGGAAAGGCCTCCGAGCAGGGCGGCGGCCATCCGCAGCGGCACCCGCCGACCGTCCGCATAGCGCCAGTGCAGCAACCATAGCAGGGTGAGGTAGATGACCAGCCCCTTGCTGCCATGGGACAGCGACAGCAACATGCACATCGCCGCGAAGCCCAGGCGCCGAGCAACGCTTCTCGTCTTGAACAGGTACAGGACGAAGCCGAGCATCGCCAGCATCGTCGACAGGAAGAAGTAGAGACCGTATCCCGTGCGGGTCTGTTCGTAAATCGACCGCGGGCTCAGCAGCGACGCGCGGAATTCGATGAGGATGGGCGCGTACAGCAGCACTCCCAACCCCAGCAGCACCCAGGGGCTTGCACGAATCTTCAGCGGGCGGCGGGTGCGGATGCGCATCGCGATCGGAATCGACGCGTGCGAGATCGTCCAGGCGAAGATCGCTAGCGGAAGGCAGTAGCAGGCGTAGACAAAGGCCCAGGCAGCGTTGCTCGCGCGAGCGTCCACGCCCAGGTACAGCCGCCCCAGCTGGGCGATGTACAACGTCGGGATACCCAGGAAGATTTGCGGCGTCAGGATGTTGAACCAGCTCCCGTCCTTCAGCGAGAACAAGACATAGGTCGCGACGACGAACGCGAGTGCCGCGCAGACGATCAGCTCGGGCACGGCGACATGTCCCTCGTTGACCGCAGCCGGGGGGCCGAGCTCATGGATCGCACGCTTGGAAACGCCGTCGCCCCGACTTCAGGCAGCGGGCTGGCGTTGGCGGAGGCCGCACCATGTCCAACTCGCCACGAGGCCCAGCAAGGCGGCCACGATGGACCATATCGAGCGCTTGGGCCAGTCCTTCTTCTCGGGCGGCGTCGCCGGATCGATCACCTGGATCAGCGCGCCTTCGCGACTTTCGTCCACGCGGGCGCTCTCGTACTGGCGCGCGAACAGGTCGAACAGCGTCTCCTGGTACTTGAACTCGCGATAGCGGTTCACGTAGTCGCCCGAGGTTCCCGAGCCTTGGCCTTGGCCTTCCAGCTTCGCGACCTGTGCGGCCAGCGAATCCACCTGCTGCTGCTGCGAGACCACTTGCGGCGAGCCGTCGGCAAGGGTGGCCCGCAGCACCTGCAGCTTGACTTGCGCACTGGTCAGCTCGGCCTTCAGGCGGGCGTAGCTCTCCGCGGCGTTGCGCGGCTCGGAATTGAGCGCGCCACCAGTGAAGCCGCTGCGCTCGAGCGCCGACTGCGCGGCGGCGAGCTTGTCGCGCGTTTCCTCGAGCAGGCGCTCGAAGAACACGCGACGCTGCTGGGCCTCCGTGACGGCGATGGTGCGGTTGAGCGTGCGCAGCTCCTCGACGTACTGGTTGGCCATCGCGGCGGCGCGGACGGGATCGGTGTCGGTCACCTCCACGTGCATCGTGCCGTCCTTCTTGCCGGCGTAGAAGCTCGTCACGTTGCGCAGGCGCTTGCGCGCGTCCACGAGGTAGTGGACGTCCCACTCCTTCCTAAGGTCGAAGCGCTGGATGATGCGGTCGCTGATGGTGACGCTCTCGAGCAGTGCAATGTACTCGTCGCTCACGCTGCGCGAGCCTGCACCAGCGCCGCCGACGAGGCTCGACAGCGCTCCAAGCGAGGCCAGCGCCGCGGCGCCGGGCGTCTGCTGCTCGGGCAGCAGAAACACGGTGGGGGCCAGATAGCGAGGCTTGACCAGGAAGCTTGCGCCGTAGCCCAGCGCGCCGGCCGCCACCGTCGTCGCAAGGACGACCTTCCAGTGCCGGGACAATGGTCTAAAGAGGTCGCCCAGCGTCACGCCGTCGTCTTCAGGCGTCGCGTCACCGATGGTTCGATCCATGCTCGTCACGATCACAACCCCAGCGACTTGATACCCGCCAGCCCCAGGCCGAACTGGTACAGGATCTGCGTCCAGTCCTTCGCGTCCTGCACGAAGGTCGTGCGGTCGACGCGCTCGGGCACGAACAGGGTGTCGCCCGGCTGGACGACCGCGTCGCGGAACGCGCTGCCCTCGTGCCAGAAGCTGCTGCCCTGGCGTGCGCTGACGACCGAGCCGTTGGCGCGGATCATGAACATGCTGTCCTGGTCGGCGCCGCGCGTCGGGCCGCCGGCCAGCGCGAGGTAGTCGCCTGTCGAATGCCCGGGCTCGAACACGAAGCTGCCGGTCGTGAACACGCTGCCGAACACGCCCACCGAGGAGTTGCGTGGCGGGATCTTGATGACGTCGCCGTCCTCCAGCGCGAGGTCGGGCAGCGCAGTCGACTCCGGCTGCACCTGCAGCACGACCCGGCCGGTCGGATGGATCTGGCGCAGGCGCGCGAGCAGCCGCTGGTCGGCGGTGTCGGCGTTGCTCTTGGCGTTGATCTCCTCGGCGGAGGTGGCGCGCTCGCTCGCACGGCTCTTCACCATGTCGGTCTCGAGATCGTTCAGCGCGCGTTGGTAGTTGGCCTCCTGCGCCTGACGCACGCTCTCGCGCGTGAACTCGGTGGCATAGGGATAGGCGCCGCGCGTCATGCCGCCGGCCAGGCGCAGCGCGTCGGAGACCTTGCTCCCCGGAGGCAGCACATAGTCGCCAGGGTGCAGCACTTCGCCCTCGACGCGCACGCGCTCGTTCTGGAACTCGGTGGGCACGCTCGCGGAGATCGCGCTGAAGACGCGCACCACGTCGCCGGTGCCCAGCTGGTCGCCGGCATGCTGGGGCAGTGCAAGCTCCGTCACGTGGCCCGTCGCGCGATCCTCGAGGCGCTCCACCGCCACGTGGCGACGGTCGGCCACGGCGTTGAAGCCGCCCGCCATGCGCAGCACGTCGGCGAGCGTCTCGCCCGGCTTGGTCTCGAAGATCGCCTGCTGGTTGACGCTGCCCAGCACCGCCACCTGCGTGCCCACCGGGCCGATGAAGATGACGTCGTCCGGCTGCACGTACTGGTCGACCGCGCGGTCGCCCTTGAGCAGCAGGTCGTAAAGGTCGAACACCGCGACGTCGCGACCGCCCCGGCGCAGGTGGATGTCGCGGAAGCTGCCCGCCGCCGACGGCCCGCCGGCGCGCATGATCGCGTGCAACACCGACGACAGCCCGCCCAGCGTGACGCTGCCGGGGCGCTGCGCGTAGCCGCCGACGAAGACGCGGATCGCGCGCACCTGGCCAATGGAGGCGCTCAGGTGGTAGTTCTTGAAGACGAGGGCGACGCGCTTGCTGATCGCCGGTTCCAGCTCGTCGTTGCGCAGGCCCGCCACCTGGATCGCGCCGACCTGGGGCACGGTGATGCGGCCTGCGCGGTCGACGATCAGGCGCAAGTCGGCATTGGCGGTGCCCCAGATCGCGAGATCGACCTCGTCGCCCGGGCGCACCAGATAGTCGCCGGGGATGGTCGGCAGCGGATCGAGCAGGGCGGTCGTCTGCAGCGGATCGGTGACCAGGTTGGCGCCGAAGCGGCGGATCCGCACCGCCGCCGGCCGGTCGGCCGCGTCGGCGGCATTGACGTCGCTCGCCTGCCGAACCGGTGCCGACAGCGCGGCCTGGCGCTGCACGTAGAGCTCGAACTCGCTGGGCACGTAGGCCGGCGCACGCGTGCCGTAGCGATCGCGCGACTCGGGCTGCGAACTGCCGGTGCGCGTCCGGCGCGCGGACGTCGAGGACGACGACGGACGCAGCGTCGTGCCGCCGCCGTTGCCGGCCTCCGAACCGTTGATGCCGGTGTTGTCGATGTCGTTGCCGGTGCCGGCGGTGTCGACGTCGTCCGTCGACGTGCCGTTCGAGGCGTTGCCGCGACTGCCGACAGCGGTCAGGTCGTTGCCCGCGGTGCCGTCGAACTGCGCATGGGCCGGCAGGATGCACGCGGCGAGCGCGAGGGCGATGGCCGCGGCGGCGAGCGGTCGGCGAGGCGAGGTTTCCAGGGGACGGATCATCGTCGGTGGCAAGGGGAAGCGGTGGGTCGCGGACGACCGGACCCGGGACGGGCGGGCATGGCGCGGGGCCCGCGGAGCGTGGCGGGACGGCGGCGGACCGATCCCGGCGGGCGGGCGCGAAAACGGCGGATTCTAGCGGTTTCGCCTTGCGCCCGACCGGGCCCGCGCGCGCTGGCGGCCGGCGCAGGCGATAATGGCGGTCCATGACCGAAGAACTACCCGCCGACATGTCGGCACCTCCCGCGGCCGAGGCTGGCGCCGCGACGTCGCCCCCGGCCCCCGCCGCCCAGGCGCGCTTCGACACCCTCCCGCTGGACGCCAAGCTGCTGCGCGCCGTCGCCGACCAGGGCTACGCCTTCATGACGCCCATCCAGGCGAAGGCGATCCCGCTGGTGCTGCAGGGACGTGACGTGATGGGGGCCGCGCAGACGGGCACCGGCAAGACGGCGGCGTTCTCCATCCCGCTGCTGCAGAAGATGCTGCGCCACGAGACCGCCAGCGTCTCGCCCGCGCGCCACCCGGTGCGGGCGCTGGTGCTGGCGCCCACGCGCGAGCTCGCCGACCAGGTCGCCCAGAACATCAAGGCCTACGCGAAGCACAGCCACCTGCGCGTGGCGGTGGTCTTCGGCGGCATCGACATGAAGCCGCAGACGCTCGAGCTGAAGGGCGGCGTCGAGGTGCTGATCGCGACGCCGGGCCGCCTGCTCGACCACATCGAGGCCAAGAACTGCGTGCTCAACCAGGTCGAGTACGTCGTCCTCGACGAGGCCGACCGCATGCTCGACATCGGCTTCCTGCCCGACCTGCAGCGCATCCTGAGCTACCTGCCCAAGGCCGGCCGCCAGACGCTGCTGTTCTCGGCGACGTTCTCGCCCGAGATCAAGCGCCTGGCCGCGAGCTACCTGCAGGATCCGGTGACGGTCGAGGTCGCGCGCGCCAACGCGACCGCATCGACGGTGGAGCAGCACTTCTACAGCGTCACCGACGATGACAAGCGCGCGGTCGTGCGCCAGATCCTGAAGCAGCGCGCGCTCTCGCAGGCGATCGTGTTCGTCAACTCCAAGCTCGGCGCGGCGCGCCTGGCGCGTTCGTTCGAGCGCGACGGCCTGCGCACCTCCGCGCTGCACGGCGACAAGTCGCAGGACGAGCGCCTGAAGGCGCTGGCCGCGTTCAAGCGCGCCGAGGTCGACGTGCTGGTCTGCACCGACGTCGCCGCTCGCGGCCTGGACATCGCCGACCTGCCGGCCGTCTTCAACTACGACGTGCCGTTCAACGCGGAGGACTACGTCCACCGCATCGGCCGCACCGGCCGCGCGGGAGCGTCGGGGCTCGCGGTGACGCTGGTCACGCGCGAGGACGCGCGCAACGTCAGCGACATCGAGAAGCTGATCCACAAGAAGATCGAGCTCGAGCCTTTCGAGGTCGAGGACGATCGTCCCCGCCGCGGCCCGCGCCGGTTCGACGACGAGGGCGGCCGTCGCGAGCGCAGCCCCTCCGACCGCGAGCGCGAGCGCGACGCCCCGGGCCGCGTCCCGCCGGCGCG